>JAQVXL010000060.1 GCA_028709235.1 Desulfotomaculaceae bacterium | reverse complement strand
CCCTTGCGTGAGGGAGCGGGCTCCAGGGAAATAGCCGAATTGATCATGGAGGCGATAAGCTTAAAACCGGACCGCCATCATATGCTCGAAGGCTGGAAGGACAAGCATAGAAGCATGTCTCAAATTGGAGGATAAACGAGTATTTCAGGGAATTATACAGGAAAACATTAATGAAATAAACTCAGGGCGTCTGGAAAGCCGCCCTGGTTATTGATCAAGTCTCCTGTAATATTACAGGAGACTTTTATCAGATAAATCAATCAAATTTGCATATTGTGCTCAATGTGGAACAATAATTGTTAGTATTGATATAGAGGGAATATTGTTACGGAGGGTTGAGGTTGAATGAACATAATCAAGTATGTTGCGCCTGAAATTATTTTTGGCTGCGGCGCGCTGGCCCAGGTCGGAGATAGTGTGCTTCGGCAGGGCGCCCGTAAGGTTTTCGTTGTCAGCGACGAAGGTGTGATTAACTCAGGCTGGGTGGAGAAAGCTTTACATTACTTGGATGCGGTTGGGCTGGAACATGAGGTTTACAGTAACCTTTCCAGCAACCCGAAAGATAGCGAAGTTGATGAGGGACTGCAGAGATATCGTGAAGCGGAATGCGACTCTATTTTAGCGGTGGGCGGCGGCAGCCCCACGGATATAGCCAAAGCGGTGGCAATCCTGGCTACAAATGGGGGCAAAATCCAGGATTATGAAGGTGTAAACAAGGTCACTCACCCGCTGCCGCCGATGATCGTGGTCCCTTCCACCGCCGGCGCGGGATCCGAGGTCACTCAATTTGCGATTATTGTGGACATAAAAAGAAGCCTTAAAATGACCATTATTTCCAAGTCCCTGGTGCCTGACATAGCTATAATTGATCCTCAACTGCTTACCACAAAAAGCGCCAAGCTGACAGCGGCTACCGGCATAGACGCCCTCAGCCATGCGATAGAGTCCTATGTATCTCTGGCGGCCAACCCGATCACTGAGGTGCACGCCTTAAAATCAATTAAGCTAATCACCAGCAACCTGAGGGAGTCTTATGCCTGCAACACCAATATTACGGCCAAGTCCAAGATGGCTATGGCCAGTCTGCAGGCCGCCCTTTCGTTTTCAAACGCCATCCTGGGCGCCACTCACGCGATGGTCCACCAGGTTGATGGGCTTTTGGACAAGCACCACGGTGAGTCTAACGCCTGTGTTCTGCCCCATGTGATGGAGTTTAATCTGATCGCCTGCCCCGCCAAGTTCAAGCAAATTGCCGTGGCTTTGGGCGAAGAGGTTACCGGCCTCAGCACCTGGACTGCTGCTGAAGCGTCGATTACAGCGGTCCGCCGGCTGATTAAAGACGTGGGCCTGGTTGAAGGGCTGGCCAGGGTGGGACTTGAACATGAGGTCCTGCCCACATTGAGCAGGAATGCGCTCAATGACGCCTGCCTGATCACCAATCCCCGGGATGCCGATGCGCATGATTTACATCAAATATTTATAAAATCCATGTAGGATCCGGGCTAGGAGGGTTTTGCAGAAATGACAGAAACGTTTAATAAAAAAAAGAGACTAATTGAAAACCTGACCGGAGTTAACTCTTCCAAATTAAATTATTATGTAGAATTGAAAAAAAGAAATGAAGAAGTAGTAAAGCAGAATAACCGTCTGGAGATCATCAACCAGTTAGTGCGTGATATTAATATTGATATGACCATTAAGGATATCATCAAGCGGGTTTACTCTAAATTGCCCCTGGCGATACCCTGTGATTTCCTGGGGCTGGTTTTAAATGAAGAGGATCAATTGTATATCAAAGCGATAATGCCCCCAACTTTTGAGTGCAAAGGTACTATACCGTTGGGGACCTTCCTGTGGCAATGTTTTGGGCATGATCAGGCCCAGATTTTTGAAAACGTGAGTTTTAATGATATACATGTTAGCAACAAGACGAATTTGGCCGGCCGGATCGGCTCTCTGGCGGTGGCCTCGCTTATTATTAAGGGGAAAGCCCAGGGCATACTGCTGGTGGGGAGTAAAAAAAGCTCAGCCTATACCCACTCCGAACTGGTCTTTGTCCAGCAACTGGCGGATCAGCTGGCTATCTGTATTCTAAACTCCAGCCTGTATAAACAGGTGCACCGGGCTAAAAGCGAATGGGAAACCACATTTAACGCTGTAACTGAGCCAATGGTCTTAATCGACAGGAATTTTAATATTGTCCGCAGCAATAACCGGTCTCTCATAGAATATGATTCCTGCGAAGAAAACAAAGAAGCCCAGAAGTGCTATCAAAGAATTTGGGGGCAGGACAGAAAATGTGACGAGTGCTTGATGGATGAAACCGTGGAGACCAGAAAACCTGCCTACAGGAGGTTTGCGACGGATACGGGCAAGATCTATGATACCTTTTACTACCCGGTTTTTAATGAACAGGACCAGATCGCAGGGATTATTCACCATGTGAAGGATGTCACTAAAAAGACAAAGATGGAAGTGCAGCTGATGCAGTCGGCCAAGCTGGCGGCAATCGGCGAAATGTCGGCAGGGGTGGCCCATGAGCTGAACAACCCCATGACTGTAATCATAGGCACAGCGCAGATGATGCAGAGGGAAGCAAATGAGGGCAGCCCGGAAAGCGAGTTTTTGAATGACATTATCCACTGCGGGCTGCGCTGCAAAAAGATTATCCAAAACCTCCTGACCTTTTCCAGGCAGGATGAATATCCTTTCGCGCCCACTGACATCAACGAAGAGCTGGATCGGGTGTTGAGCCTGGTCAGTTACCAGATCAACAAAAACGAAACTCAAATTGTCCATAACTTGGCTCCGGACCTGCCTAAAGTTAACGCCAACGGTCACCAGATTCAGCAGGTGCTGATCAATTTCCTGCTGAACGCCCGTGATGCCCTGGAAGACCAGGCGGGAGAAAAAATAATTGAGATCAGCACGTCTGTAAGAGAGAACGGTGACGGGAAAAAGTGGCTGCTGGCTACTGTCCGGGACAACGGTATCGGTATTGAGCAGGAAAATCTTTTAAAAATTTTTAATCCTTTTTATACCAGCAAGAACTCGATCAAAGGTAACGGTCTGGGGCTTTCGGTCAGTCTGGGGATAGCCGAAGCCCATGAAGGTACCATTGAAGTTGAATCAGTTCCAGGCGCAGGCAGTTCCTTCACACTGGTACTGCCGGTGGGAACAGAAACAGATGAATGCTGAAGGGATTTTTTGATCTAATAACTTAAGGGATGTGTTGTTTTTGCCGGATGTACAGGTTTTAGTTATCGATGACGAGGTGGAGGTAGGCACTTTTTTTCGCCGTCTGCTGCAGAAGAAAGGCTTTAGCGTTACTGTCGCCTTAAATGGCGCGGAAGCAACCAGAGCCATCCAGGAAAACAGCTTTAACGCAGCCCTGGTTGACTTAAAACTGCCTGATACCGACGGCCTGCACCTGCTCCAGCAAATCAAGAGCCACCAGCCAAGCTGTGAAGTGATCATCATGACCGGTTACAGCACTACCAGGACTGCTGTGAAAGCCATTCAACTGGGCGCCTTTGACTACCTGGAAAAGCCTTTCGATGATATTGAGGAACTGGAGCTGCTGGTCCAAAAGGCGGTGGATTATGGCAGGCGCAGTCACGAAGACCGGCCGGTGGCGGAGTGGTCCGCTCTCGCTGAACAGACAGGCTTTAAGGTGGGTACTTCCCAGGTCATGCATAAGCTGGTCTCAATTGCTTATAAAATAGCAAAAAAAATATCAACGTCTTAATCCAGGGTGAAACAGGTACGGGTAAAGAAGTGCTGGCCAGGTTCATTCATGCGGCCAGCAACCGGTCGGAGCAGGTCTTTATCCCGGTGAACTGTGGCGCGCTGCCGGAAAACCTGCTGGAAAGTGAGTTATTCGGCCATGAAAAAGGCTCTTTTACCGGCGCTGCCAGTTTACGCAAGGGAATTTTTGAACTGGCCAACCGGGGCACTCTTTTTTTGGACGAGGTGGGGGAAGCCAGCCTGGCTATTCAGGTAAAACTCCTTCGTGTTTTGGAGACCGGTGAATTTCTGCGGGTGGGCGGCGAGAAGCCGGTTAAGACAGATGTGCGTGTTGTCGCCGCCACCAATACTGATTTGGAAAAGGCCCTGGAAGATAAGACCTTTCGCGAGGACCTTTTTTACCGGCTTGACGTAGTAAGGCTGGAACTGCCGCCCCTGAGAGAGCGCCCGGAGGACATACCGCCTTTAGTGGAGTACTTTGTTAATAAAGCTAATCCGCAGTTATCCATTGCAGCTGAAACAATGCGCTTAATTTGCAATTACTCCTGGCCGGGGAACATCAGAGAACTGGCCAATACCTGCGTCCAGGCGGCAGCTCTCTGTGACGGGGATACTATCCAGCCTGAACATATGAGTAACAAGATTTTACTGGCGTATGCAGATAAACCTGTTTGGCCCGGTCAGTTTTCTCAATGTTCTCAATTGGCAGGAAAAGAAGAAACAACAACCGTAACACCTACAACAACCGTAACACCTAATCTGGCCAGCATCCTCTGGGAGGAGGGCCTGGACCGGTTTGATCACACTGAACAGGTCAAATTGAACGAACTGCTGGAACAGCTGAAGCAGTTGGAGAGTGAAGTGTCCGCCGCAATTATGCGCAAGGGAGGGAAAACCATGCTCCCCTTATCCATTGCTGAGGCTGAAGCAAAAGCAATCCGCGAGGCCGTCAGCTACTGCCGGGGCAATATCGCTTCAGCTGCCAGGGTGCTGGGTATTGGCAGGAATACACTTTACCGCAAGATGAAGGAGTACAAAATAAAACATTAAACCAGGCCCATTTGTATTTGTACTGTGCAATATTTTTGATGAAAAAAAGACCCCGGCCCCCGGGTGCTTAGGGAGACAGGGTTTTATCAAGTTAGCCCTATGTTTTAGGAGAGTTATTATAGTAACTGCGGCCCTGGGCCGGTTCTTCGCCAGTGCTGTCAAATCCTGTTTTACAGGGTTGCGGTACTGGCGAAGAATTCCGGCAGGCGGTCGTCAGCTTTAGCAGACAGCCCGCCGGGGTTGTCCCGTATGACCAAAGGCCACGGTGATGCAGAAACTTGCGATATCAAAAGCAGTTGTGACATTCTTCAGGTTGCGGGACAATTCAACCTGTCCACCTCTCAGGTTCGGGTCGACTATCTGACTAGTTTAAAGATGCTGGTTGTTACAGCTTATCCGCCGGTTTTACAGAGCCCAGCGGTAAATGCCGATGACTTCTTCCAGGGTGGCCAGTCTCGGGTTGGTAGCGCTGCAGGCGTCCTTCATGGCATTTTCAGCCATTATTTTCAGGTCTTCTTCCTTGACGCCAATTTCCGTCAGTCCGGCGGGGATGCCCACGTCGGCGGAAAGCTTTTTAATGGACTCGATAGCCACATCGGCAGCGTCACGGACCGAAAGGCCTTCAATGTTTTCACCCATAGCTGCGGCAATATCGGCAAAGCGCTGCGGGTTGGCCAGAATATTAAAGGTTGATACGTGGGGCAGCAGAATCGCGTTGCATACACCGTGCGGCAGGTTGTAGAAGCCGCCTAACTGGTGGGCCATGCCGTGTACGTAGCCGAGGCTGGCGTTGTTGAAAGCCATGCCGGCTAAAAATTCAGCGTAGGCCATTTTGTCCCTGGCCTCCATGTTCTGGCCGTTGGCCACGGCGTTGCGCAGGTTTTCAGAGATAAGCTTAATCGCCATCAGGGCGGCTGAATCTGTAACCGGTGTGGCGATGGTGGAAACATAAGCCTCCACAGCGTGGGTCAGGGCGTCCATACCGGTAGCCGCGGTAAGAGCGGGGGGCATGCCGGCCATCAATACCGGGTCGTTGATCGCCACGTTGGGAGTTACCCGCCAGTCAACAATGGCCATCTTGACCTTGCGGTCGGTGTCGGTGATGATGCAGAAACGGGTCATTTCTGAGGCGGTGCCGGCGGTAGTGTTGATAGCAATGAACGGGGGCATGGGCTTGGTCGATTTGTCAACGCCCTCGTAGTCACGGATGTTGCCGCCGTTAGTGGACACGATGCCGATACCTTTGGCGCAGTCGTGGGAGCTGCCGCCGCCCAGGGAGATGATCATGTCGCTTTTGTTGTCTTTAAAAGCTTTGAGCCCGTCGGCCACGTTCTTGTCGGTGGGGTTTGGCTCGGCGCCGCCGAAGATGGTGGCCTTCGCGCCAACTGCCTCCACTTGAGCTTTGATCTCTTCAGCCATACCGCAGGTAGCCAGGTAGGCGTCGGTAACGATCAGGGCGTTTTTACCTCCGAGGGTCTTGACCTGGTTGCCGACTTCCTTGGATGCTCCGATACCCATCAAGTTTACAGTGGGAATAAAATAACCAAATACTTGTTCACCCAATGCCATTAAATACTCCTCCTCTGTTGAATTATTCTGATTATTACAACACGCAATATCCGTGCCAATAGATTGCCGGGGAATATTTTTAATGAGGATTCGGGAGATTAACTGCGATAAGTTTTTATTTTAGTGATTTTTTGCCGGGACAGGTGGTCTTTTATCTCTATAATTCAGGGGCACGGGTGTTTGTATCGAAATGGCGCTAAGGGCTATGCAAAGTTGGAACATTGTTCAATAAATGAGCATATGGCCTGGAGCGATTAGCTGTAAAACCTTAATCAGCCTGAACTTATCCGGTAAAAGCCGGCGCCGGCTGTGATTAGTTCCAAATGTTGTTATTATCTGCTTATTAGCCAGTAAATCTAATTTACAAGCAGGAATTTCTGAATTTAGTTAGATTTTTCAAACAATGAAGGGGCCCTTTATTGTATAATTGATATTATAATTTTGTTAATAGGAAGATAAATAACTAATTAATTTAGAAGGGTGAAACTATGCGTGATGCTTACAGGCGAGAAATAAACTACTTGCGTGTTTCGGTGACGGACAGGTGTAACCTGCGCTGCGTATACTGTATGCCGCCGGAAGGCGTGGAATTCTTACCTCATGATGAAATCCTGCGTGTGGAAGAAATCGAGGCGATCATCAGAGCCGCGGCTTCAGTGGGGATCCGGAAAATCCGCCTTACCGGAGGAGAACCCCTGGTTCGCAAGGGGATCAAGGACCTGGTCCGGCGTATTTCGAATATTCCGGGTATTGATGACATAACCATGACTACGAACGGGATTCTTCTGCCGTTCCACGCGGCGACGTTAAAAAAAGCCGGGTTAAAAAGAGTAAATATCAGCCTGGATACTTTAAAAAATGAACGTTACCGGGAGATTACCAGAGGCGGTAAGCTGGCGTCAGTCTGGAAAGGGATCCAGGCCGCCCTTGACGCGGGGCTTCACCCGGTTAAGATAAACACCGTGATCACCCGTGGTGTTAACGATAACGAGGTGGAGGACCTGGCCCGCCTTTCCCTGAAAATGCCGCTGCACATCCGTTTCATCGAAATAATGCCTATCGGTGACGGCAATGCGTGGGCCGGGGGACTGGTGCCGGCCAGCGAAATAATGGAGAAGATCAACCGCGGGATCGGCAGGCTGGATCCAGTCGATGCGATCGAGGGAGACGGACCGGCCAGGTACTACCGTATTGCAGGCGCTGAGGGAACAGTCGGCTTTATTACAGCCATGAGCGATCATTTCTGTGAGACTTGCAACCGCCTGCGCCTGACCTCAAGCGGGGGGCTGCGGCCATGCCTTTATGACAGCAGGGAAATTGACTTGAAAACACCGCTGCGCAGAGGCGCGGGAGAAAAGGAACTGGTTGATTTAATAATGGATGCGATTGACATGAAACCCGACCGGCACCATATGCATGAAGGCTGGACGGACAGGAAGCGGGTAATGTCTCAAATAGGAGGATAATGCCTCAAGGAGGAAAACGTCTAAATGGGTATAATAAAGGCAGTGGGTGACCAGATCGAAGTGCTGGAGGCTTAGATGAAAAAACTGGTTCCCGTGGTGGGCCTGGCCGGTTATTCCGGTGCGGGCAAAACCACGTTTTTGGAGAAACTGATTATTGAACTGAAAAGCCGTGGGTACCGGATCGGCGTTATTAAGCATACCCACCATCACGTGGAATTCGACCAGCCGGGCAAGGACACCTGGCGCCACGCCCGGGCGGGAGCTGATTTTGTGGCTCTGGCCACACCGGACGGTTATTCCATATTCAAGAAAACTGCTGGTGATCCGGGCCCCGAGGTTTTAATCTCAATGGCCGGTGAGCTGGATTTAATCATTATTGAGGGATATAAAACAGGAAAGTGGCCTAAAATAGAAGTTTTTTACCGGCACGGGACAGCCAGGCGGCTGGATGTCCCGGCAGATGAACTGCTGGCCGTGGTAAGCGACGCCCCCTATTTAACCGCGGCCCCCCGTTTCGATCTGGAGGACGCGGCGGGTGTGGCTGATTACATCGAGCGGGCGGTTTTTAAAAAAAGTTAAACACCATATTTTTTTTATCTTGCCAGACTTATAACAGATTTATAACAGCATTATAGCAACAAAGGGGTTTTGTAAATGTCAGACATCAATCAGGAAGTATGGGACGCTGTCCGGCAGGCGGCCAGGGACGGAAAGATCACCTGCACGGAGCTGAGGAAGGTGGCCAGAGATTTAAAGGTGGAGCCGCGGATTGCCGGAAAAGCGGCGGAAGGGCTGAAAATTAAAATCAAATCCTGCGAACTGGGATGCTTTTAAGGTTGGAGTGTGCTGATGACTGAACTTTTTAAAGTATTGACGCTGGCTGAGGCCAGGGCTGCCATCATGAGTTACTTGCCGGCCAAAGAAACAGGTGTGAAGGTACCCCTGCTGGAAAGCCTCGGCTGCCGCCTGACTGTGGCAGTGCAGGCTGTGGATGATGTGCCTGCTTTCAACCGGTCAACAGTGGACGGGTACGCTGTAACAGCTAAAGACACCTATGGCGCTTCAGAGAGCATACCTTCGTACCTGGATGTAAGCGGTGAGGCGCTGATCGGGCGCGAGCCTGCCGGGCGGGTAGAGCCGGGGCAAACCTGGTACATCGCTACCGGGGCTATGCTGCCCCCGGGAGCTGACGCCGTTGTAATGGTGGAATACACTGAAGAGCTGGACAGCCGCACGATCGGTATTAACCGGCCGGTGGCGCCGGGCGAAAACGTGATCCGCAGGGGAGAGGACATCAGCGCCGGGGAGATGGCGCTCCCGGCCGGCCACAGGATCAGGCCCCAGGATCTGGGGCTGCTCTCTTCCATCGGCGTCACCGAAGTAGAGGTAACCCGAATCACTAAAGTAGGAATTATCTCTACCGGCGATGAACTGATCAACCCGCTGGAGCAGCCTGCCCCCGGTGAAATCAGGGACATCAACTCTTATATCCTGTACGGCGCTGTCTCAGCCTCAGGCGGCCAGCCCCGCCTCTACGGCATTGTGCCGGATAATTATGATCAAATGCGGGAAGTCCTGGCCCTGGCCCTGGAAGAAAACGACATAGTTCTCATCTCCGGCGGCAGCTCTGTGGGCGCCCGTGACGTGACCTTCAAGGTCATAAATAACGCCGGCAAGCCCGGTGTGATTTTCCACGGTATTGCTGTTAAGCCCGGCAAACCCACGGCGGGAGCAGTGATCGGAAGCAAGCTGTTATTCGGGTTGCCCGGTCACCCGGCGTCAGCCCTGGTTATCTTCGATGTTCTGGTGGCGCCCCTTTTGCGTGACGGCGCTTACCCGGCAACGGAAGAGGAGTCTGCTCTGGAATTTCCCGTTAAAGCGATTATTACCCGCAACCTTCATTCCGCGGCCGGGCGCAGGGATTTTTTCCGGGTTAAAGTCAGCAGTAAAGAGGGGCAGCTTTTTGCCGAACCGGTACTGGGCAAGTCAGGGCTGATCAATACCATGACCAAAGCAAACGGCCTGGCCCATATTCCTGCCGGCAAAGAAGGTGTTGAGGCCGGCGAGACAGTGGACGTAAAGCTGTTTTAAGCATGGCGCCGGATGACAATATTCTATAAAACCAAGCAAAATGATCATAAGTAAGTAAACAGGGCAGGTTTTTACAGGATAGCGGTGCGGTATTTTGATAAAAGATTAGCCGGGCCAGGCTTTTGATATGATATATCTGTAAATCCTGTCCAATTTATTTTAATAGGAGTGCGGATTAATATGAAGCGTAAAGTTTATCTGGATAATCTGCCCTGGGAAGAGGCCCTGGAGCGCTACCTGGATTATCTCGCCGGTATTGGGGCCTTGCAGCCGGGCCGGCCTGAACTGATTCCGGTGGAAGAAGCCCTGGGCCGGATCACAGCGGCCCCTGTTTTTGCCCGGATCTCCTCTCCTCATTACCATGCCTCGGCTATGGATGGTCTGGCCGTCCGTTCTTCAGTTACATACGGCGCTTCTGAAACAACGCCCAAACAACTGCTTGTGGGTGAGGAAGCGATCCCGGTAGATACGGGTGACCCGCTGCCGGAGGGCTGTGATGCGGTAATAATGATCGAAGACGTGCACTATATCAAACCGGATGTGATTGAAATCATCGAGGCTGCGCCTCCCTGGCAGCATGTGCGGGTTGTGGGGGAAGACATGGTGGCCACCGAAATGATCTTATCCACCAGCCACCAGGTCCGGCCGGTGGACATAGGCGCCCTGCTGGCCGGCGGCGTCGCTCAGATTTATGTTTATCCCCGCCCCAAGGTGGCTATTTTGCCCACGGGTACCGAACTGGTGCAGCCCGGTTCTGATTTGAAGCCGGGCGATATCATCGAGTATAACTCCAGGATGCTGGGGGCAATGGTGGAGAAATGGGGCGGCAGCGCCCTGCGCCGGGAAATCACGGTGGACGACTTTGATCATATTAAGGCCATGCTGGCAAAATCTGCGGATGAAGCAGATATCGTCCTGATTAATGCCGGTTCATCAGCCGGGTCCGAAGATTTTACCGTGGATGCGATCAGGTCCCTGGGCACGGTGCTGGTGCACGGGGTAGCCACCAAACCGGGTAAGCCTGTGATCCTGGGCGAGATCTACGGCAAGCCTGCCATCGGTGTGCCGGGTTATCCGGTATCCGCCTATATAGATCTGGACCTCTTCGTCAAACCGGTAATTTTCAAGAAACTCGGCGCCGTGCCGCCCCCTGTGGAAAAAATCGAAGCCGCGGTATCCAGGAAGATGGTTTCACCCATAGGCGTAGAGGAATTTGTCAGGGTCAAGCTGGGACAAGTAGGGGACAGAGTTGTAGCCACCCCCATCTCCCGCGGCGCCGGGATTATGATGTCGCTGGTACTGGCTGACGGGATGATCCGCATCCCCCAGAAATCAGAAGGATTTAACGCCGGTGACATAGCCCCGGTAGAACTCTTTAAAACCCCGCGGGAAATCAGGGAGACCACCGTGATCATCGGCAGCCACGACCTGGCCCTGGATGTGCTGGCCAATTTTTTGCGGCGTAAATACCCCGAGGCTTCCCTTTCGTCAGCTCATGTGGGCAGCCTGGGGGGGCTTACTGCTTTAAGGCGCGGCGAGGCCCACTGCGCGGGCGTCCACCTGCTGGACGAGGAGACTGGGGATTACAATGTTTCCTATGTAAAAAGGCTGCTTTCCGGCCG
>JAQVXL010000059.1 GCA_028709235.1 Desulfotomaculaceae bacterium | reverse complement strand
AAGGAAAATAATAAAAACTATCAGTACGGCTACCGGGATATTGCCGATCGTCCTGGCCTGGCCTGCATATGTATATACTTTTGACAATGGGAAAATAGAGAGGGGGATTAGAAACAGCGCCAGCCCCCGCAGGATGATCATCATCGAAAGGGTTTGCAGAAATGGATTAACTTCTATTTTAGCAATACAAATTCCATTAAATAAACCAATCAAAGCGCCAATAGCCAGAGTTAAAATTATGGCGGTTACCGGATCCAGAGAAAAAGGCAGCCAGCGGGTGGCCAAAAGCATGGCCACGCCCGGGGCAAAAACCAGGGTAGATTCTAAGGACAGGTCAAGATGCCCGATGATCAGGATCAAACCTTGGCCCAGTACCAGCATACTCATGATCGCTGAGTGATACAATATGTTCACCATATTTCCATAAGTGGCAAACATGGGGGTGATGATGGCGTTTAGCAGGAAAAAACCAGCTAAAATCACCCAGATCAGGTTATCTAGCAAAAAAAGCTCTATCTGTAACTTCCTTGGCATTTAACTACTCCTTTGTTAAATAACTAACTAAATATAACCGGGTCAGGAACATTTATTCTGAGCGACACCCTGAACGGCCAGGAACAAATCGCTTTCTTTCAGCTCGCCGCGCCAAAACTCACCGGTGATCCTGCCTTTATAAATGATCAAGATCCGGTCGCAAATGTTGATCAGGTCCTCAAGGCCTGGTGACGTTATGATTACGCCGGCGTCCCGGCTCAAGTTATTTTTCACAATGTTTAATATCCCCTGCTTGGCGGATATATCCACTCCCTTGGTGGGCTCGTCCAACAGGAAAACGTGCGGCCTGGCTGCCGCGATCTTGCCCACGACAACCTTTTGCTTGTTGCCGCCGCTGAGTTGGCTGACTTCCTGTTCCGAAGAAGCGACTTTTATATCCAATCCTTTAATCAAATTAGCCACTGCTTTTTTCTCTTTATTTCTGTTGATCAGCAGTCCTTTTTTTACATTATTTAACGAATTTAGTATTAAATTTTCCCTGACACTGAGGTTGTTGACCAGGCCTTCCTTTTCCCTGTCCTCGGGCAGGTAGACGATACCATCTTTGAGAGCTTCCGCGGGCGAAGCGAAACGACGCTTTTGTCCATTTACATATATGGCGCCCTCATCCGGGTGATCGATGCCGATAATTCCTTTAAATATTTCAGTCCTGCCGCTTCCCCTGAGACCTGCCAGCCCTAGTATCTCTCCCTTTTTGAGCTTGAAAGTAATTTTATGATAGACGCCCAGCCTGGTCAGGTTCTCCACTGAAAGGACTATTTCACTCATATCCTTTAGTTGAGCGGTGTCTGCCTTAATATCGCTGCAAAATTCTTCCCCGACAATTAGGTCTGAGAGCTTGTCCTTGTCCAGTTCCGAGCAGTTTTTTGTGATAATGCTGCGACCGTCGCGCAGGACGGTTACCCGGTCACATACTTTGAGCAGTTCTTCGGCCCGGTGGGATATAAAAAGAATTGTACTGCCCTCACTCTTTCTTTCCTGGATGATACTGTACAGCAGTTCTTCGTCTTTTTGTGATAATGACGCTGAGGCTTCGTCCAATATTATTATATCAGACTCGTCGACGTAGCAGGCTTTAAGGATAAGCAGCAGCTGCTGTTCGCTAATAGGTAGGTCACCCGCCTTAATCCTGACATTAATATGCAAAGCGGCCTTTTTTACTACCTGTTCCGCTTTCGCATACAGTTCCGGCCAGTTGATTAGCCTGCCCTTCCTGGTATAATCAGAAATAAAAAGGTTCTCCGCCACGGTAAAGTCCAGGATTAACTGCGGCTCCTGGGGAACAATAGCAATCTTTTTCTTCCTGGCGTCAATTCTGGAAAAGCTGTCATAGCTTTTGCCGCCAATAAATATCCGGCCACCGGTCGGCGTTGTGATCCCGGCGATAATTTCCACCAGGGTGGACTTTCCCGCTCCATTTTTGCCGATAATACCGTGGACTTCACCCTTTTTAACATCGATGTTAACCTTGTGCAGCGCCACCGTACCGGGGTAAATTTTTGATATATCCTGCAGCTTCAGCGCAATGGGATCCGGGTAAGCAGCCGCCACAGCATCCAGGTTTTGATGGTCCAATTGCCTTGCCCCTTTCCAGGTAATATTATTATTTGCCCCTGCGCCGATCGGCCGAACGCTGGTGCGCTTTCAGCCCTTCCACTCCGGCCAGGTGGGAACAGGCGTCCGCCAGGCTGGCGGCGCCCTCCCCGGTTAGACTCTGGAAGGATGACACTTTAACGAAGATGCCTGGCCATACCCCGCTGGAGAAGCGGGAACAGCCCATTGTAGGCAGGATGTGATTTGTTCCCGATATATAGTCGCCAAAGGCTACGGGAGCATTTTCACCGATAAAAAGCGAACCGTAATTATGAAGCTTATTGGTAAGTTCATCGTTTCTCATTGTTAGCAGGACAAGGTGCTCCGGCGCGAACTGGTCTGAGATTGCGGCAGCTTCGGTCAGGTTGTCCACCAGGATTACCTGCCCGTTATCTTCCCAGGCCTTTAAAGCCGCTTGCCCGGTTTCCAGTGAGTCGGCTTCAATGCAAATAGACTCCAGCACCTGTCCGGCCAGTTTGCTACTGTCCGTCACCAGGATACCCCTGGCTGTGGGATCATGCTCACACTGGGCCAGCAGGTCACAAGCCACGATGGCAGGGTCCGCACCCTGATCAGCAATAATCAGTACCTCGCTGGGTCCGGCCAGGATATCGATGCCCACCATACCGCTAACTTGCCTCTTGGCTTCGGTTACATAAGCATTTCCCGGGCCTACAATCAGATCAACTCGCGGCACACTTACCGTCCCCCAGGTATAGGCGGCCACAGCCTGGGCGCCGCCCATGCAGTAGATTTCGTCCGCTCCCGCTATGTCCATAGCCACCAGCACAGCCGGGTGAATCCCGGCGAAGGCCTTTGCCGGAGGTGAACAGGTTGCCACTCTCTTTACTCCGGCCACCCTGGCCGGGATGATCGACATCAGGGCGGAGGAAGGCAACGGGTAGCGTCCGCCGGGTACATATGCGCCGCAGGAAGATACGGGAATCAGCCTGTGCCCCAGTACGACTCCGGGCGAGCTTTCGTATTCCAGGGGCAGCAGACATTCGATTTGTTTTTCCGCAAAGGATTTGATCCGGCTTGCAGCCAGCTGTAAACATTCAATGGTTTTCCCGTCTACCTGGCTGTATGCTTTTTTTACTTCCTCCGGAGACACCCGCAAATAACTTAGCGCCACTCCGTCATAGCGACTGGTCAGCTCCAGCAGGGCCTGGTCGCCCCGGCGGCGCACGTTTTCAATTATTTCTGAAACATCTTCTTCGATACTAACAATTTTTGCAGTTGTTTCTACCGCCTTTTTTATAAATATCATAGTTTTCCGCCTTAAAGTTGTTGTTGGCTTAATGTTAACAGAGTTATCGGACAGGACAAAATCCCCGCGCCTGGCGCCCCCGCGTCATACTTATTTTCCCGGCCGGTATTCAATTTCAAAATAATCTATCCGCAATGTTAATACAACAAATTAAGTAAAAATCCTGCTACTGTTCGACATAATCCACGAAAACACCTATAAACTGTAGCCGAAATTTTAAACACCAGTGGCGCAAACCGTTATTTGCAGTGCAGACAAAAGAAAGCAGGGACTCACATCCCTGTCCTAGATCCTTATTAACCATATATTGTAAGTACATGATACTAAGCTAGCGGTTCACTGTATTTCATATGAAAAAACTGCCACATCACTGTCATTTTTTCCAAAACCGACAGCGAGGGCTTTTATAGTCACAGCCTGGTTAACTGTGATGGCCAGGTTCAGTTCCGGTTTGAAATAGGTCGTGCTTGGATTATAAATCGTGCTTTTTTCATTGGGTTCGCTGCCGTCCAGAGTGTAATATATTTTGACCGCATCCAGGTCCGCGTGATCCAAAACCACGCCTGTTCCCGGCTCTACCTTACCGGGCGCCGGTTCGGCGCTGACTGGTTCCCACCGGCCCGCTTCAGAAGTGGACACTTCGATCAGCGCCACATTCCTGACGAAAGCAGGAACCACCACGCTGCTCAGCCCGGTCTGCCCCATAAGCAGGCGCAGGCCGCCGCTCCTGGCCTGACTCAAATCTCTGCTCCCTTCCCGGTGCTCCCAGGCCAAAATAGCCGGGACCTCCACGGCCTCTTTCTCACTGCCTGCCATTAATCCCGGGTAGTAAAAACGCCGTTCACCCAGCTGTTTCCTGGTCAGGACAATGGTATAACCGTCCGAACCCGATATTTTGATCGTTTGCGCTTCGGCCAGTATACCGGCTTTTGCCAACAGGTAAGAAAGCTGAACGCCTCTGCCGACGAAAAAATTTTTTGTCCCCACGCTATTGACAGTTGAATAGCGTTCACTTACCACAGCTTCCTGCAGGCCCTTTAATTCGTCCACTGTGAATCGACACGGCTGCTCCACCCCGTTACCTGTAATTATCAAGGTGCCCGGAGTATATTCAGGTGCATTAATTTTTTTTACACAGCCCGCCGGCAGCATAAAAATGGCTAACGCCAGTACAGCGACAAATACCTCGATTATTTTAAGACTTCTCTTCATTGAGATAACACTCCATTTACGGAGAACCGGTATCAGTTTTTGATTGTTACTAATACCGGCGCCATTCTGTTTTCCGGTCACTGCTGATCCAGCGCCTTTATCATGACTGTTGCTGCTTCAGCCCGGCTCGCCCTGCCCTGAGGCTGAACGGTATTGTCCGGGTACCCGCTCATAATCCCGTTCTGGACAACTGCAGCCACAGCCTGCCTGGCCCAGGGTGAAATACTATTGTTATCGGCAAAACCGGTCTCCTCGCCGGCGGAAGCCAGCCGGGCCGCTTTGAAAATCATTACCGCCATTTGCTCCCTGGTAATCAGGTCGTCCGGGCCAAAGGTACTGGCGTCATAACCATTTATGATCCCGCCGGCTGTTGCCGTGGCTATCTGTTCTTTTGCCCAGTGGTCGGCAGTATCGGCAAATATTTTACCGCCCCGGTTCTCCAGTTGAAAGGTCTTAACCAGTATGCCGGCGAACTCAGCCCTGGTGATAGGATTGTCAGGCTTGAAGGTCCCGTCCGGGTAACCTCCTATAGCGCCGAAAGCCACAAGTGTCTCGATGTGCTTCTGCGCCCAGTGGCCGCCCACATCTCTAAGGAAAACGGTTTCCTCCTCTTCAACCGGCCCGGAATCTATTTTCTCTTCATCCTGTCCAGTAGTAGCGACTTTGTACGTAAAGGTGGCCACCTCACTGTCCTCCTTACCGGGGCCAATGGTTACAGCCTTTATAACAGTGTCTTTATTGATAGGCCCGATCGGTTTATTGTAATTGCCCAGCTCATCCGCCCGAGCCGACCACCAGCGTTTGGCTATCCAGTTGTACATCGGGCTGTTCAATGTCGGGGTACTGCCGTCAGTAGTATAATATACTTTATCATCATCCATGTTTTCATTACTCAGGGCAATCATTGAACCCGCCATCACCACACCGCTGTCCGGATTTGCCCGTGGGGTGTCCCACCGGGGTGGCTCATCCGTCAGCACTTCAATTTTATTCAGGTATTTTACAAACAAGTTGCCGTTCTGTTCGGTAACCGCCCGCTGGCCCAGCATCAGCAGCGGTGTGTTCAAATCGTTCATATAAGCCGGGTTGTTGCTGCCTTCCACGCTCACCAGGGCAATAATCGGTTCCACCGGCGCGGCGTTTGCGTCAGAACCGGCGATGTTCCCGTCACCGTCCACGCTGCTATTATCCTTGAAATGCGGGTAGTAGTACCGCTTATCAACCAGCAGCTCTTTTACCGTAAGCGTAGTGGTATAGCCGTCATTTGAAGTGAATTTGATCATGGTGGCATTTTCCTTAATTTCCGCCGCCTTTAAGAGCTCGCGCAGCGGCACCCCGCGCCCTGTATACCATTTTTTTGTCGGCCAGGTATTTACCGCGCTGTAAACTTGCTGATGCTGCTGCATTTCTGTCAGCTGATCCCGGGTAAAAACGCCGGGATTGGCTACGCCGTCTCCAGTGACTTCAAGCTGGAAATCCTGCGCGGCAAAGACATCTTGCGACACTATCATGGTCAGAGCAGCAAATAGCAACACGCTTAAAGCACCCGCCAGGAGGAAATACATAAATTTGTTCTTTACGGCTCGCATTGAAAACTCCCCTTCCATTTTCCATGATAATAGCGGCGCCCCGCTTTTTACTGCTGGTTTGTCAGCATAAACAGCTTCCCGGTCTCCGGGTCTTTGTAGACTGTGCCCATCTTTTGATAGGGCTTGCCCTGGCCTTCCTCGCTCTCCACAAGATCATCGCGTATGCCCGGCTCTTCCGTAAGCTCCTGCCCGCGGTCCAGGTTGATGCGTTCTCCCCTTGAAGTCAGGTCGACATTCCAGTTAATGACCAGCGCCAGCATCAGCCCGCACGCGAATACAAGCATGGCGTCCACGATGTTAATGGCCCCTTCCAGAGGATTGATCTCCTCTCTGTCTCTAAGCCTTCCCCTGCTCCTCAACCCGCCGTTCATCGCCAAACACCTCCAATATGCCTTCCAGCAGCGCTTCAAGAGATGACAAATAGTCCTCGTACCACCTTTTCCGCAACCGGGAGATGAAGAAAGCGATACCAGCCGCGGCTAGTCCGGTCACCGTAGCGTCAAAAGCGGTGAGCAACGAATCGGCGAGCCCCTTGGGATCACCCTGGCCCAGGGCGATCAAGCCGGGCCCCAGCGGGATCAGTGTAGCCATCAAACCCAACATGGGGCCCAGCCGTGCTACCAGGTCGGTACGGTTTGTGATCCTGACATAATGAAGTTCTTCGGTGGCCAGCAGGCGTCGCGCCAGAGCTTGATGTGACGCGGCAGGCAGCGCTCTATGCCGGATCATTTCCTTAAGAGCGGATTTCTGCCGCTGGAAGAGCCCGCTGTTTTCGATCAGGCTCAGAATTTCCTCATGGTTTTTTTTCTGAAACGAATAAAGCAACGCGGACACATCTACCCTGGTATTGCGCCGCTCCTTCAAGACTTCTACCATCAGGCCGCCCAGTTCGAAAACCACAAATGCCATCAGCAAAAGCAGTACCGCGATGGTAGGCGCCAGCAATCCGGATGAAATAGCGTGCATTGTTTCTTTAAGTGGCGCTAAAAGAGATATTGTCAACCTGCCGCCCCCTTCATATATTCCCTGTACTTAATAAACGCGCCGGATAAAAACAAGAAAACAAAAATTATTATCACAAAGACTGCTTGATAATCCGGCTGAACCGGCAGATCTAACGTAACAGGCTCGGCAGTCACTTCAAATACCTGCCAGTTATATTCACCTTCCAGCCGGTCAGGATTTGTTGTGCTTGCGACGGACGTGTCAATGGACGCCAGGTACTGAACGCTTGCGCCTGCCGCCTGACGTTCGGCGGCGGGATCTTCTTCCACCCCGCTGTCCACTGATTGCGTGGCCGGAATGTCAGGGTCCGCCGGGGGCTGCATCTGTTCACTCCACACCGGCGGCTCGACAAGATTGGCCTTTTCCTCATTTTCCTCTCTTTCCTCATATTCTTCATCTTCTTCATCCTTACTAGCAGGCAGACCAGTCACCAGACAGTTGTCCGTTAGACCCCCGCTCACAGTTTCCACGGTTACCACGGCAGAGCCGGCTCCTACTACAGTAACCAGACCGTTGTTATCGACCACAGCCACGCTGGTATCGCTGGAGCGCCAGGTCACACTTCTGTCAACAGCGTTATTTGGCCCTACCGTTGCTGCCAGTTCAAAGCTCCCCCCCACTCTCAGCCTGATGCTTTTCTCATCAAGCGCCACCGAGGTCGGCGGTCCGCCCAGTATTTCAATTTCTTCCGGTTCACCGATCTTGTAAGTAAAAGTCACAACTTCACTGTCATACTTGCCAGGCCCTATGGTAATGGCCTTGATGACCGTGTCCTCCCTGATTTCTATTGCTTTGTTAATGGAACTCAGGCTGTCCGGCCGCAGATCCCACCACCTTTTGGCGCTCCAGTTGAACATGGGGCTGTTGATAGTCGGGGTGCTCCCGTCCGTGGTAAAGTAGACTTTGTCCACATCGCTGCTTTTGGAGCTGAGCTCCAGCAGGGTCCCAGCCGCCACCTCGCCGCTGTCGACATTTACTTTTGGCTTATCCCACTGCGGCGGCTCATCGTTGAGCACCTCGATCTTGTTGACGTATTTAAGAAACAGGGTGTTGGTCTGCTCAGTAATTGCCCGCTGGCCGCAGATCAGCAGCAACGTGTACATATCGTTCATATCGGCAGGATCGCTGCTGCCCTCGGCGCTCAACAGGGCCAGGATAGTCTCTACTTCTTGCGCGCCGGCCTGAGAACCCGGGATACTGCCGTCACTGGCGCTGTTTTCCTGCAGGCCGGGGAAATAATAACGCGGGTCCTCTAATAACTCCTTGACTGTAAGCGTTACTGAGTATCCGTCAGTGGATGTAAATGTAATCATCCGCGCATCAGGCTTGATACCCGCTGCGGCCAGCAAGTCTCTTAGTTTCACCCCTTTGCCGGTGTACCAGTTCTTGGTGGGCCAGGTGTTGATAGTGCTGTATACATGCTGGTACTGCTCCATGCCCTGCAGTTGCTCCAGGGTAAAGGTGACCGGGTTGGCCACGCCATCGCCGGTGATCTCCAACTGAACGGACGTATAAGCGCCGGCATCCGCCGGCGCTATAAAGCCAAACGCGCAGGCAGAAAGCAGCCCGGCTAAAAATATCGCCGCCAGGCAATAAATACAGTGTTTTATGCCTGCCATCTTTGCTAATTTCCCCTGATTGCCGGCTGAGCCGGAAAAACAATTATGTCCCATGTCTTGTTTTTTTCATTCGCTTTCCCTGTTACTCATCCAACGCGTTTACAATAACCGTAGCCGCCTCGGCCCTGGTTGCGTTTCTCATGGGCTGGAAAGTGTTATCGGGATAACCGTTGATTATTCTACCTCTGACTGCAGTGGCAACAGCCCCCCTGGCCCATTCCGAGATGCCGTCCCGGTCGGCAAAACCGGTTTCTTCATCCAGAAAAGGAATCCTGGCCGCCCGGCAGATCATCACGGCCATCTGTTCCCGGGTGATGTAGTCGTCGGGTCCAAACATAGCATCGTTGTAACCATTGGCTATGCCATAGGTGGCGGCGACAGCGATGAAATCCTTAGCCCAGTGCCCGCCAGTGTCATCAAAAACCCTGCCGCTCTGCCCCTCCAGGTGAAAGGCTTTGACCAGGACCACAACAAACTCAGCCCTGGTGATCGGATTATCAGGCTTAAAACTGCCGTCCGGATAGCCGATGATAGCCCCCATAACCAGCAGCCTGTTTATGCTGGCTTCCGCCCAGTGCCCGGGCACGTCTGTTAATTCCATGGCAGGCTGTATTGGTTGTGCAATCTCCGGGATCTGTACAGGTTCTACAACAGTTGGGTCATAAATCAATACCGCGAATTTTGAGAAATGGTCTACCTGTACGCTGATAGTATTGGCAATAACAGAGCCGCCGAGGTTAATCCACTGTCCAGAAGCTTCATCATAACAGAATATGGCGGGCACTTCAGTAGCGCCTACAAGTGCGGGATCAAAGCGCAGCTTTATGGTCACATCGCCGGCAAAGATGTAGCTGTATTCTCCGCCTATGCTGAACTCATATACCCCACTGCCGTATTTATACCCTGCCGGCAACGTGGCAGGCACGGTGGCTTTCTCAATTTTCACCTCCAGCCCATCGTCCAACAATGCTCCCGGCGGCAGTTCAATTTCCGCCTCGTTGCCCAGTCTTATGACGCTGAGCATATTTTTGCCGGCGGTTCCGGTAACCACAGAAGGAGCCTCTTTAACCTGGTAGTTAAAAGTCACAACGCCACTGTCCCGCCTGCCGGGGCCGATAGTGACAGCCTTGATCGTAGTGGGTTCGTTGATTACTATCGGTCTATTAATGCTTTCAACAACCTTGTCTCCCCGCGCCCCCCACCAGCGGCTGGCCACCCAATTATACATCGGGCTTTCAATGGTCGGTGTGCTTCCGTCCGTTGTATAATATATTTTGTCATCGTCCATATTGTTATTTCTAAGCCTTACCAGGGCGCCCGCCTCCACAACCCCGCCGGCCGGTTTCGCTTCTGGCTCATCCCATGTTGGAGGGGAAGAAGTCGATACATCTATACTACTAAGCATTTTTACAAACAGGTTTCCAGTCTGCTCGGTTACCGCCCGCTGCCCCAGCATCAATAGCGGGGTATTCAGGTCGTTCATATAACCCGGATTGTTACTGCCTTCCACACTCAGCAGTGCCACTATCGGCTCCACTTCCACCGCCCCCGCCGGGGAACCGGGTATATGCCCGTCAGCGTCACTGCTGCCGTCTTTGAACCTGGGGAATCGATACCGGGTGTCGTTTAATAATTCTTTCACCGTTAAATCTATATGAAAGCCGTCTGCGGAGGTGAACCTGAGCTGCCGGGCGCTGGATTTCATGCCGGCCGCCTGCAATACATCACGCAGCCTGACACCTTCACCAACATACCATTTCTTTGTGGGCCAGGTATTGATCGCGCTGTATACCTCACGGGACTGATCCATAGCCTGAAGCTGCTTCAGAGTAAACGTCCTGGGATTGGCGACGCCATCCCCTGTTATTGTCAGGACCACATCTTCTTCCGGGACGGTCCCTCCTGTGCCGGTGACGCATTTGAAGATGCTCGTAAAGGGCGCGGTGAGTTCCGGAAAATTAAGGATAATTGTGTAGGTCCCCGTGTCGGCGCTGGAACTTAACGGGAAGCTGGTTTCGAATCTACCATCAACTGTTACAACGTCTACCGGCCCGTAGATTATTTCTCCGAGCGGTCCGGTCACCCTTATATTCAAGCTGGGTATATCACCAGCAGCGCCCTTGATAGAAACCGCCTGCCCCTGCTTGAACTCCTCACCGCTTGATGGACTGTCGAGGGTTACAATGGATGGAACCGTCGAGATCTCGTATGCAAAAGTGACGATATCGCTGTCTTCCCTGCCGAAACCGATGGTGACCGCTTTGATCATCATGTTCCGGTTTACATCAACCGGGTGGTTGATGTCCGCCAGCTCTTCTGCGCGATCCTCCCACCAGCGTTTTTTTATCCAGTTGTACATGGGGCTCTTATATGTGGGGTCGCTGCCGTCGGTGGTGTAATGGATGTTATCCCCGTCCATGTCGGAGGTGCTCAGCTCAACCCGGGCGCCGGCAGCAACTGTTCCACCGGCCGGATCTGCTTTCGGGCTCTCCCATTTCACCGGGACTGCTGTGCTTACCTCTATGGTTTTCACGTATTTGACAAACACACTATTGGTTTGCTCGGTAACCCACCGCTGACCCATAACCAGCAGCGGCGTATCCTGCTCGGTCATAAGGCCTGGATCATCACTGCCTTCCACACTAACCAGGGCCAGGATGGTGTCCACTGCAATTGCCCCGTCCGGTGATCCCGGAATATAACCAAAGTATTCATGGTTATCCTTAAGGCCCGGATAAAAATAACGGGTATCTTCCAGCAGCTCTTTCCTGGTAAATGTCATCTTAAAACCGTCGGATGACTCAACTGTAATTGTTCTGGCCTCGTCTTTAATACCGGCCGCTTTTAAAAGATCCACCAGCCTGACACCGCGGGC
>JAQVXL010000010.1 GCA_028709235.1 Desulfotomaculaceae bacterium | reverse complement strand
AGAAACTCTTGTTGTTTGCTTTTCCGATTTTTCCAGCCTGCTCGATAATTCCGCTAAAACTTTCAAAGAGATCGAGGGGAATTTCAAAAGTAATTTCTGTAAATCCGTACGCGCAATCAGGCAAACAGCAGTGTTTTCCACAGCTTCCGCGTAGGCCTCATGAACGGACTCACTGAACAAGGCAAGTTCACCTGTGAAATCCCCCGGACTCAAAAAACGCACTATTTGTTCCTTACCTGATTCAGATAAACGATAAATTCTGACTTTCCCACTTCTGACAACATAAAGCGAATCTGATTGATCCCCGGCCCGATAGATAATCTCGCCCTTTTTGTATGAATCTGACTGAATCACTTCCGTGATTTCAGCTATTTGCCCATCTTCGAGATGATTAAATATCGGCACCAGATAGACACATGACTTGTGCCCCTCAAATTCACACTTATGTTCGCCCATTTCAACTCTCCTTCCACATCGTCATCCCACATGGTTAGCCCAATTCGGTTTCTGAACTTCCGTTTTTACTATTGAAGCGGATCAATCTCATTGCATTGAGGATCACGATTAAAATACTGGCTTCATGGATAAACATCCCCGATGCCAGATGAACATAGCCCAATAATACCCCGGCTAAGAGGATAAATACAATTGCCACTGCAATGAATGTATTTTGCTTCATGTTCCGAACCGTCGCTTTGGCCAGAGCGTAGGCATGAGAGAACTGCATTAGCTTATCCGCCATAAGCACCACATCCGCTGTTTCCATAGACACGTCTGTGCCGCCTTCACCCATTGCCAGGCCTATATCCGCTGTGGCAATAGCTGGCGCATCATTAATCCCATCCCCGGCCATCGCCACTACATGCCCTTCGTCTTTTAATTTTTTGACAAAGCTCACTTTGTTTTCCGGTAGTAATTCTGCCTGAAATTCATCTAGACCGAGCACATTGGCCACCAACTCGGCCGTGTGCTTATTATCTCCTGTCAGCATAACCATCTTCTTGATCCCATTCTTTCTCAGTTCCGCTAAAGCTCTGGGGGCATCTTCACGGATCTGATCAGCTATGGAGAAGATCCCGGCAACTTGGCCATCTACAGCCGCGAATATTGCCGTGTTTCCTGCTTTTTCACGTTTGAGGGCATAAGCAGATACCTCATCACTAACCTGGATATTTTCAGCATCCATTAACTTGCGATTACCAATCGCCAGATCATGACCGTCAACTTGGGCTCGGATGCCATTGCCTTTTATCACTTCGCCGTTAAGTAATTCTCCTTCAATGCTTAAATTCCTCTTGTTTGCTTCCTTGACAATCGTTTGCCCCAGATGATGCTCTGATATTGTTTCCGCCTTCGCCACCATTCGGAGCAATTCTACAGCTTCCAGATTGGAAAAGGTTTTAATGTCTGTTACTTCCGGCTTTCCTTTAGTGAGGGTGCCTGTTTTATCAAATACGATAGTGTCAACCTTAGATAACCGGTCCATAACCTCTCCGCCTTTGACCAGGACACCGTTTCTGGCGCCATTGCCAATCCCGGCCACATTAGATACCGGCGCTCCGATGACCAGGGCGCCAGGACAAGCAACAACTAAGAAAGTAATTGCCAGATGGAGATTACGGGTCAGAGCATAGACGATTATCGATAAGACAACGATAGCCGGGGTATAGTAAGTGGCAAAATTATCCAGGAACTTCTGGGTTTTTGATTTAGATTCTTGTGCTTCTTCCACCAGTTCGATAATTCTGGCAAAAGTAGTATCATCCCCAACCTTTTCAGCAATTATTTCCAGATAGCCGTTATCCACAATTGTGCCGCTATAAACCTTGTCATCAATCGCTTTCGATGCCGGCACAGATTCACCTGTAATAGCCGCTTCATTTAAGATCCCTTTACCGGACACAATTCTGCCATCTACAGAAACCTTGCCGCCGGAGCGGATAATAACCCGGTCACCTTTGACCACTTCCTCCACAGGTATCGTCAAATTTTCCCCTTCGCGAATGACATCCGCTTCCTGGGGCGCCATATCCACCAGTGCTTTTAGTGAAGAACGGGTTTTTTCCAGGGTCCGCGCTTCCAAGTAAGCGCCAAATAAAAACAAGAACGTTACAACTGAAGACTCGGTATACTCATGAAGATAAAGAGCGCCTACGACGGCGATGGTCACCAATAATTCAATACTGAAGGCCTTCATCCGCAGTGCCTGAAAAGCCCTGATGGCGATAGGGATAATGGCGATTAGGGTTGCCGTGATTAAAGCCAAATCCTTATAGCTTTCATATTCTGCTACTGAAAGCAGAAAACCAAGCACGATTAGAATTCCGGAAATGGCCGTAATCTGATTTTTATACTTGTTGATCAGCCTAATCATCTTCATGTCTCCTTGATTAGTATTTTAAGGTCCACATCGTGACCCCAGCTGCCGATCAGACCCTCTAAATGCTCTGCATTTGTCTTTGTCTCATCGAATTCCGTCCGGATCCTGCCCAGCCTCGGAAAAACCTTCGCTGATATGACACCACCCTGCTGCAAAAGTTTATCTTCGATTTGCTTACCACAGCCGGGACAGCCAAGTGGCGTGATCTGAAATAACGCTTTGATCATCTATACGCCTCCCTATCATTGCAAAAAAAATGGCCATGACCCAGGGTCATGGCAGAATGGATTAATCAAGATGTTTTCGAACCTGATACCGTATAACCCAAGTTTTCAATAGTAAGTTTTAATTTTTCGGCATTCGTTTGGGTGTCATCAAATTCTGCTTTGACCTTGCTTGAGTTAAATAATACTTTTACCGAATCAACTCCTTTAGCCCTGGTCAGTGTGGATTCGATTTTTTTGACGCAGGTTGGACAGGTTAATGGCTCTAATTGAAATTCTGCTTTGGCCATATTAGCTATTCACTCCTTCAGATTTAGTAACGCTTGAATAAAACACTATTTTCCTTGGCGATATGAAGGAATACATCATCAGCTAACTCATGGAGTTTCTGATAAACAGCCTTCACTGTAGGACATGCATATTCCGGTGGTGTGAAATCGTTGGTTTCCTTGATTAAACGCTTAATAATCTTTCCGGCGGCATCGTGCTCACCTTCTAATTCGCTAATAAGTGACCGTATGGCGGCGCGATCTTCAGGTGTCTGATCCTCTTTGAGCATCGCGGGGAAAAGTTCTTTCTCCTCTTTAGCAAAATGTTCCTCTAGTTCCATCTTCAACTCACTGAAGCTTCGGTGCACCTGCAGCATTAATTCCTTGCCATGCTCATAATGGACGAGCAAAATTAAATTGACGAGCTTATCCAGTTCCTTCCACAAGGCCCGCTCCGATAGATGATGAGTATCAAGGATAAGGTTAATGAGTTCCTCATCAGAAAGCTCCGACACCGGTAGTTCCTTGTCCGGTCTTGCTAAATAATCACTGTAGGCGTTTTGTACCTCAGCGATGAAATCCGGGGTAAGGCCTGCTTCTTTTATAGCTGACTCAAGGGAGCGATCCCCCTGGCAGCAGTAGTCAATATGCAGCTCATTCAGGCGTGAAGTAATGGCAGGAAAAAAAGTTACAAGTTGGCCAAGCTCTGTTTGGCCGTTGATTGTTATGGTTTGTTTCACTATAATTTCCTCCTTCCCATCCTTTTTTATTCTATCTACGCTTTTATTCTAATTCATACCAGGAGGGAAAACCTTGACTAAAATCAATTTTCGGAAAAAAACGGTATAGCCGGTGAATCTGCCGACTATACCGTTTTTGCGCGGCCTTTTGAGGCGGGTTTTTTGCAAAAAATCAGGATATCATATGATCATAATGACCTTCCCATTTTACAGTTCCCAGATTGTTTACCAGACCCCGTTCTTTCATTTTTTTCCAGAAAGGAAGGGCGCCTTCGTTGATTTCGTTAACAGATATGGCTCTAAATAAAGGCCGCACCAGCTTTAACGCACATTGGCCCAGGCCCTCCCGGCTGGGATTAAAACCTATGGTCAGCACTCTTAAATCAAAATAGTCACCCTGTTTAAAGCCGATAATTCTTACCCCGTTTTTAAATCTGTATATGGTGGCAGTTCTTTTTCCGTATAAATATGTGTTTTCCTTTACAACTCCCAAGCGTTCCATAGTGATATCCCCCCTTCAATTTAAATTGCAAATTAAAGAGAAATTAAAGAATTCATAAAAATGTTTTTAGATTATAATTGGCGAAAATAGTATTAAATATTTACCGGATAATAAAATTATATCATAAATTTTAAATATTCTGATAATATTTCCTGAGGATTTATTTATACACTAATTTAAAATTTTTATGGGGTAAGGGAATGTATGATTTAATTGTCATTGGCGGTGGACCGGCCGGCATGATGGGCGCGGCCACGGCAGGGGCCAGGGGTAAAAAAGTCCTGCTCCTGGAAAAAAATGATATTTTGGGTAAAAAACTGCGGATCACCGGCAACGGCCGGTGCAATCTCACCAACAGCAGCCCTATAGATGATTTTTCGCAGAGTATCGTAAATAACGGTAAATTTATGTATAGCGCTTTTGCCGCTTTTGATAATGTGGGCTTGATTAATCTGATGCAGTCACTGGGTGTCAGTATGAAAGTGGAAAAGGGCAACCGTGTTTTTCCCGCTAGCGACCGCTCAGCTGACGTGGTGGATGCCCTGGGGCGGCGCCTGCGGCAAAATAATGTGGAAATAAGGCTGAATGCGGCAGTTAAGGAAATTATGGTTAGTGACAGCCGGGTGGGCGGCGTTGTTTTAGAAGACGGCGTCAATATAAAATGCGGCAGGGTTTTGCTGGCGACCGGTGGGATGTCCTACCGCCAGACTGGATCCACCGGCGACGGTTATAGAATGGCAAAAATGCACGGGCACAGCATTATAGAGCCGCGGCCCGCCCTGGCGCCTTTATTGACAGGGGAGCGCCGGTTCAAGGATTTACAGGGCGTAACCCTGGAAAATGTTCAGGTGCGGGCAGCGGTCGGCAGCCGCCAGGCAGAGCAGCAGGGCGAGCTGCTGTTCACGCATTTTGGCTTATCAGGACCTGCAATTATAAACATCAGCAGTTACTTAAGCAGAAAGGCCACATTTCCGTTAGAGATAAAAATAGACCTGCTCCCTCATTTTTCAACAGAACAGCTGGCAGAGCGCCTGTATCAATGTCTGGCCCAAAACAAAGGTAAATACTTTAAAAATGCCCTGGGCGGTTTGCTGCCGCAAAAAATGATCCTGCTGCTCTTTGAAAAAGCTGGATTAAACCCGCAAAAACAGGTTGACCAGGCCGGCAGGAAGGATGTAGACCAGTTGGCCCGGACCATTAAAAGCCTTACTGTAATTGTCAGTGGGTTCCGGCCCATCAACGAGGCGATCATTACCAGCGGCGGAATAAATACAAAAGAAATTAATCCCTCTACCCTGGAGTCAAAAAAGATCAAAGGGCTTTATTTTGCCGGTGAAATTATGGACGTTGACGCGCTGACCGGTGGGTATAATTTACAAATTGCATTTTCATCCGGGTATTTGAGCGGGGCCAGCGTGGTTGTATAGCGGTTGTATAAAAGGAATTTTTATAATAATTTGTCTGGCATAGCGCCAATAACTTTTGTCTATACTGAATAAGAAGTTGAACACAATAAAGTAGCATAATAAGGAGGGACGGCGGTGGCCCAGATTATCTCCATTGGCTCAGGCAGGCTTATTGATTTGCTCAAGACCAGAATGGGCCGGGAATTGAAGCTTTTCAAGGATGACGGTTTCAAGGTGGATCTGGAGGAAAGTCCCGCCGGCCAGTTTACTTTTCTGGCTTTCCGTGTTTCCGAAGGCGGCGCCTCCAGCAGCACGTTGGAGGAAGCCCAGAATATTTTTAAACATTACCTGGCCGACAGCATCTCAGATATTATTTTAAATCACTGGGAAGATATTTTGCTAAAAGACATCATTAGGGAAAACTATTACTACTTCGAAGAGGATGATAAGGAATTAATCTATCACTACGCCCTGCAGCACATCAACAGGGAGGGGCAAAATTCCAGGGATACCTTGTACTGGCTGAGGCGCAAAAGCAGGATATTGGAGAAGCTGCTTGATTTTCTGCAAAATAATAACCGCATTATAATTGAAGGCTTTATCAGGTTCAGGTTAAAAGAATATATTGGTGAACTCAAGGAAGCGGCGGACAGGGCGGTCGATGATTTTTTAATAGAAAGGGAATACCGGGAATTTATTCATCTGCTAAAATATTTTGTTGAAATCCAGGAGTCAAAAATAGATTCTGTCCATGTGCTGATCAGGGGCGGCGGTGTATTCAAGCTTTTTGACGACAGCATGGAGCCGGTCAGAAGCTACTATCTGGAAGGCTATATTGTCGATCTTACTGATAACGAAATAAACTATGAAGACCTGCTAATCAGCGCTCTGATCACCATCGCTCCCAAAGAAATTACCCTTCATTACAAGAATAAAAACAGCTTTAGCGCGCCGCTGGATACGATAAAAAACGTGTTTACAGGCCGGGTTAAAGAATGCCGGGGATGTAAGCTGTGCGCATCAACCCATTAGCATAAAAAGTATAGACTTTTTAGCTTGTCCGGGGTGGACCGTTTGTTGACAAAAACATGGTATATTAATATAATTACAGCTGACAACTTATTACAATAGGTGATGATCAGGACGAGTAAGTTCCACCAGCCTGCAGAGAGAAGGCGCCCCGGCTGAAAGCGCCTTTAGGTAATGATGGTACTGAAAACCACCTTGGAGCCGCGCCGCTGAAATTATTCAGTAAGCCGCGCCGGGAGGCAGTCGTTATCCTGCCGCAAGTGAGAAAGGATATCTTTCTAAATAGGGTGGAACCGCGGGATTCTCGTCCCTGACTATTATCAGTCAGGGACTTTTTAGTCTTTAGTGTTTTTAAATAATTATAATAAAAGGGGTGTTTTAATTGGGTGAGAACAGGCAAATTAAAGTGACGCTGCCGGACGGTAACGCCAAGGAGTACCCGGCCGGTACTTCCCTGCTGGATATAGCGAAAAGTATCAGCCCCCGTTTGGGCCGGGAGGCGCTGGCGGCGAAAGTGGACGGCCGCTTGGCGGATCTGGGGCTCCCTCTGGAGCAGGACGCGGCCATTGAAATTCTGACCTTTGATGATGAAGAGGGCAGGCAGGTTTACCGGCACAGCACGGCGCACGTCATGGCCCAGGCCGTGCAAAAACTGTTTCCCGGTGTCAAACTGGCCATCGGCCCGGCCATAGCCGACGGGTACTATTATGACTTTGACACCCGCGAGCCCTTTGTGCCGGAAGACCTGGCCAAAATTGAAAAAGAAATGGAAGGGATCATCAAGGCTGACCTGCCCTTTGCCAGGTCTGAGCTTAGCAGGACTGACGCCCTGGATATATTCAATAAATCAGACCAGACCTATAAGACCGAATTAATTGAGGACCTGCCGGCAGATGTCCCCCTTTCTATTTACCGGCAGGGTGACTTTACAGACCTGTGCATGGGCCCGCACGTACCCTCTACCGGCCGTTTGAAAAGTGTGAAACTGATGAGCGTGGCGGGAGCATACTGGCGCGGCAGTGAAAAAAACAAGATGCTGCAGCGTATTTACGGCACCTCCTTCCCCAAAAAATCGATGCTGGATGAATACCTTTTACGCATCGAGGAGGCCAAACGCCGGGACCACCGCAAGCTGGGAGCGGAGCTTGAATTGTTCAGCATCCAGGACGAGGGGCCGGGTTTTCCGTTTTTTCATCCCAAGGGGATGGTTCTGCGCAACGAGCTGGAGAATTACTGGCGGGAAGAGCATAAAAAGCGGGGCTACCAGGAGATCAGCACCCCGATTATTTTAAGCCGCGCGATGTGGGAGCAGTCCGGCCACTGGGACCATTACCGCGAAAACATGTACTTCACTAAAATTGACGAGGGCGATTACGCGATAAAGCCGATGAACTGCCCCGGCAGCATCATAATATATAAAAGCAAGCTGCACAGCTACCGGGAATTGCCCATTCGTATGGGGGAGCTGGGACTGGTCCACCGGCACGAGCTTTCCGGCGCCTTGCACGGCCTGATGCGGGTGCGCTGTTTTACCCAGGACGATGCCCATATCTTTATGCTCCCCTCCCAGGTTAAAGACGAGATAATCGGGGTAATCGACCTGGAGGACGATTTTTACAAGATGTTCGGCTTTGACTATCACCTGGAGCTGTCCACCAGGCCGGAAAACTCCATCGGTTCCGACGGGATCTGGGAACTGGCTACCGACGCGCTGCGGGACGCGCTGGAGTCTAAGGGACTCCCATACAAGGTAAACGAGGGTGACGGCGCTTTCTACGGGCCCAAAATCGATTTTCACCTGAAAGACTCCATCGGGCGCACCTGGCAGTGCGGTACCATCCAGCTGGATTTCACCATGCCGGAGAAATTCGACCTCACCTACGTGGGTGAGGATGGCCAGAAGCACCGGCCGGTGATGATCCACCGGGTGGTTTTCGGCAGCATAGAGAGATTCATCGGTATTCTTATCGAACACTTTGCCGGGGCTTTCCCGGCCTGGCTGGCGCCGGTGCAGGCCCGCGTGATCCCTATTACCGACCGCCATGCCGGGTACGCCCGGCAGGTAGAAAAAAGCCTGGATGAAAAGGGAGTCAGGGTAGAGATCGACAACCGGAACGAAAAAATCAACTACAAGATCCGCGAGGCTCAAGCCCAGAAGATACCATATATGCTCGTTGTGGGGGACAAGGAAGCGGAACAGGGGACAGTGGCTGTGCGCCACAGGTCTGAAGGCGATCTGGGAGCCATGCCGCTGGCAGAGTTTGAAAATAAACTGCTGGAGGAAATAAAGACCAGGGCGTATTAACCGGGGAGACATTTTCCCGATATATATTGCAGCCATGTGAGCACGGAGCAAACACACAAGCGAGGGGGCAATACTTGACTTGCTGCATCCAGTGTGCTATAATTCCTTCGGTGTATAACAAATATTGTCAAGCAGAAGCCATCCGCTTCTCACCTAACGACGCGCACGAAGGTCGCTGTTTGTTGGGTAACTTAAGTAGACTAAAATAATTTTAGTTTGTTTTTAGCGGGTGGTATGCCCGTTTTTTTGTTTTGCATATTTTGGGGAGGTGAACCTGTTATCACAAAGGATTTCCGTATTAACGAGGAGATCAGAGTCAGGGAAGTAAGAGTTATCGACAGCAACGGAGACCAACTCGGCATCTTTTCTTCGAGGGACGCGCTGCGGCTTGCGGAGGAAAAACAGCTTGATCTGGTGGAAATTTCACCGGCTGCCAAACCGCCTGTTTGTAAGATTATGGATTTTGGCAAGTACAAGTTTGAACAGAGCAAGCGTGAAAAAGAGGTTAGAAAGAAACAAAAGACTATCAGCGTCAAAGAAGTAAAGCTCCGGCCGAACATTGAGAATCACGATTTTGAAGTAAAGGCGAAAAATGCCGCCAGGTTTTTAAAAGAGGGCGACAAGGTTAAGGCTACGATCATGTTCCGCGGCCGGGAAATTGTCCACACCCAGCTTGGCCAAAAGCTGCTGAAGCGGTTGGCGGAGCAAGTACAGGATATCTCCCAGGTGGAAAGACAACCCAAGCTGGAAGGTAAAAATATGATCATGATCCTGGCGCCCCTAACACCGAAACAGGACACCTAGGAAGGAGTTGCATTTTAAGTTGCCTAAAATTAAGACCCACCGCGGGGCGGCCAAGCGTTTTAAGAAGACGGCCACCGGTGAATTTAAAGGCTCTCACGCCTTTCACAGCCATATACTTGGGAAGAAAGACGCCAAAAGGAAAAGGGGCCTGCGCAAGGCTACTATCGCCAGCGCGCCCGATGCTCGCCGCCTGAAGAGGCTGTTGCCCTAGATTAACCTGTCACATAAAGGAGGAATTAACATGCCACGGGCGAAAAGCAGTGTGGTTAAAAAAAGTAGACACAAAAAAATACTTAAACTGGCCAAAGGATACCGGGGTTCCAAAAGCAAATTATACCGTGTGGCCAACCAGCAGGTAATGAAGTCGCTTGTTTACGCCTACCGTGACCGCAGGGTCAAAAAACGTGATTTCAGGAAGCTGTGGATTACCAGAATTAACGCGGCAGCCAGAATGAACGGGATTTCCTATAGCAGATTGATGAATGGCTTAAGACTGGCGGGCGTAGATATCAACCGTAAAATGCTAGCCGACATGGCTGTAAATGATTTTCAGGCCTTCGGCCGGCTGGTTGATGTGGCCAAAGCGAAGCTTTAAAAGACGGGGGTCATTTCCTTAAACTGATAACAGTGGAATATTATTTTGGAGTATATGAGCACAAGTTAAGGGCCTGACCCCTGGCAGCATGGTGAATCACCATGCTTTTTGATTCTTAAAGGGGGCAAAACCTTGGTTAGCATACATAATCCCCGAATCAAATATGTGCGCCGGCTGGCAAACCACCGTTTCAGAGAGAAGGAAAAAAAATTTCTGGTTGAGGGCACGCGCTTTGTAGAAGAGATCCTTGATTCGGACTGGCCGGTGGAAATGCTGGTCTGCAGCAGAAAATTCCTGGAAAACCCGCGTGCAAAAAATATAATTACCACAGCGGCGGCTAGAAATGCTGCTTTTATAGAAGTGGCGGATGATCTGTTCGCCGGGCTGGCGGACACCAGTACGCCCCAGGGAATAATTGCTGTGGCGGCGCAGCGCGGTTATTCGTTGGAGGATTTAGAGATAATAAATGATCAGCCGGCCCTGCTGGTGCTGGTTGATGGCGTGCAGGATCCGGGAAACCTGGGCGCCATAGTGCGGTCGGCAGACGCGGCGGGCGCAGGCGGAGTTATCCTGTTAAAGGGGACAGCGGATGTATATAATCCTAAAACCCTGCGGGCGACGATGGGTTCAATATTCCACCTGCCGATAATACAAGGCGCCGCCGCGGATGAAGTGATTTCTTATCTAACCCGCCAGGGAATAAAAATTGCAGCCGGTGATCCACGGGCGGGCAGTGTTTTATTTGAAGTTGACTTAAAAGTTCCCTGTGCCCTGGCCGTTGGCGGCGAGGCTGCCGGAGTCGGCGCGGTACTAAAGGAAAATGTGGACGTATTGGCGCGCATACCAATGCCGGGCCGGGCTGAATCTTTAAATGTGGCTATTTCTGTCAGTATTATGCTTTACGAAGTACTGAGACAGCGTGACGTCCGTTGATTTCACGATTATATCTCTCACGGCCCGCGCAGGGAGGATTGCAATTTTTCTGGTGACTTCCTTGTCATCATTTTTAGCTTATGATATAATCAAGAGCAAAAAGCAATAAAATCAAGACCAAAAGGCTCCCAAAAAATTGAGGAAAGGCTGTGGAAAAATGTCATTGACCGCCGAATTTTTTTGGAGACTATTTGAAGCGACAGGATCGGTAAAGGCCTACATAATATACAGGAGGCTGGCGGTCCACTAGGGTGGGGTTATGGGGTTGTTTTTAGTTTTTGCAGTTTTAATTTAATCATTAAAATTTAAAAGATTAATTATAATAGCAATGAAGGGGAAAAGTAGTTGGCCGGCGTTTCTCAGGGAAGGAGGATCCTTTGACTGAAAGTCCTCCCGGAATCAGGACCTGCGAAGTTCACCCCGGAGCTGCAGCTGAACGTAATTAACCAGTAGGTGTAGCCGGATCTTCTCCCGTTATCAGAAGATTGTTTGTGTGGGTTATATTGACCCTGGTATTTATAGTGGTTTATGCTTAAAAGAGTATAAACTAGAGGGTGGTACCGCGGAAGTTATTAGTCCGTCCCTGTAGAGGGGGCGGTTTTTATTATTTTTGCCTTAATTAAAATACAGTCCGGGAGGATATCAGATGAAAGACAAGTTGCATGAACTGGGTGAACAGGCGCGCGGGAAGATGGCAGAGGCCGGCAGCCTGGAGGAGCTCAACGAAATCAGGGTCAGGTTTTTGGGCAAGAAGGGAGAACTTACCCGGATTTTAAGGGGTATGGGCAGCCTGAGCGCCGAAGAGAGACCCCGCGTCGGCCAGGTGGCGAACGAAGTAAGGGCTGCTTTAGAAGAGGAATTGGCAGTCAGGTCGGCATCACTGAAGGAACTGGTCCGGGAACAGAAATTGCGCAGCGAAGGGATAGATGTAACACTGCCTGGTTCGCCGGGGCAGCGAGGCGGCATCCACCCCTTGAACGCTGTGCTGGAAGAAATCCAGGATATTTTTCTTGGTTTAGGATACAGCATTGCCGAGGGGCCGGAAATTGAAACGGATTATTATAACTTTGAGGCGCTGAACCTGCCTAAAGACCACCCGGCGAGGGATATGCAGGACACTTTTTTCATCAGCGGTGAAATCTTGCTGAGGACGCAGACCTCGCCGGTCCAGGTGCGGACGATGGAAAAAACTGCCCCGGAGCTGCCGGTCAAGATTATCGCCCCGGGTAAAGTATACAGGCGTGACGATGACGCCACCCACTCGCCGATGTTCAACCAGGTGGAGGGGCTGGCTGTGGACCGCCGCATTACTTTTAGTGACTTGAAAGGCACCCTGGCTCACTTCGCCAGGGAGATGTTCGGAGGCAAAACCATTACTCGCTTCCGCCCCAGCTATTTCCCCTTTACGGAGCCCAGCGCGGAAGTGGACGTTTCCTGTGTGATGTGCGGCGGCAAGGGCTGCCGGGTGTGCTCACATACCGGCTGGCTGGAAATTCTCGGTTCCGGTATGGTGCACCCGCGGGTGCTGGAAGTCTCAGGGTACAACTCCGAGGATGTGACCGGCTTTGCCTTCGGCATGGGCATCGAACGGATCGCCATGTTGAAATACGGTATTGACGACATGCGCCTGCTGTTTGAAAACGACCTGCGCTTCCTGCGGCAGTTCTAAAAAAGCAAAGATTAAAAATGTTAATCCTGTGAAGTTTTTATTAAATTTATCATGTGGAATTTCATTCTATCATTCGGGAGGTTTCAAAAGTGAAGGTTTCTTATAAATGGCTGCAGGAGTTTGTTAATATAGACATATCACCCCGGGAACTGGCCGATCGGCTTACTCTGGCCGGCATCACCGTGGAGGGAGTCAAGGAGACAGGCGAGGGTGTTAGTAAAGTTATAACCGGACAGATCGATTCTATTTCCCGGCACCCCAACGCTGACAAGCTGGTGGTCACTTCTGTCAATATCGGGACGGAAAAGCTGCAGATCGTTACCGCGGCGACCAATGTCAGGGAAGGGGACATTATTCCGGTGGCTGTAGAAGGGGCGAAGCTGGCCAGCGGCCTGGCGATCAAGCGGGCCAAGCTTAGAGGGGTGGAATCACGCGGGATGATGTGTTCCGGGCAGGAACTGGGTATCGACCCCAAAACCATGTCCGCCGAACAGGCCAGCGGGATCATGATTCTCCCGCCCGGCGCCCGGATCGGTGAAGACGCCAAAGAAATACTGGGTCTGGATGACTATATTTTAGAGCTTGACCTGACACCCAACCGGGGCGACTGCCTTTCTATCATCGGAGTGGCGCGGGAGGTGGCAGCCCTGCTGGGAAAACCTTTCCGGCTACCCCAGCCGTCTTTTGGCGAGCTGGACGAAAAAACCGAGGGTCAGGTCAAGGTGGATATCTTAGACCGCGACTTGTGCCGCCGCTTCGTGGGCCGGCTGATCAAAAACGTCCGGATCGGCAGTTCCCCTCTGTGGATGCAGCAGCGGCTGCGGGCTGCGGGAATGAGGCCGATCAACAATATTGTGGACGTGACCAATTACGTCATGCTTGAGCTGGGCCAGCCCATGCATGCTTTTGACTATAATCTTTTGCAGGACGGCCATATTATCGTGCGCAGGGTGAGAGAAGGAGAAAAGATTATTACCCTGGACGGCGCGGCACGCGATCTAACCCCCGGGATGCTGGCCATAACCGATCCCTCAGGGCCGATAGCTATTGCCGGTGTCATGGGCGGGCAGTCGACGGAAGTAACAGATAAAACTGAATCTATCCTGCTGGAGTCGGCATTTTTTAACCCGGTCAGCGTCCGCCGGACCTCAAAGGCGCTGGGCCTTCGTTCAGAGGCTTCCCTCCGCTTTGAAAAAGGCATTGATATCGGCGGCTGCGCCAGGGCGGCCGACCGGGCGGCACAGCTTATTGTGGAGATGGGCAGCGGCGAAGCTTCTGCCGGAAGGGTGGACAGGACGTCGGAAACAATCACGGAACGGGTGGTTCAGTTCAGGCCGTCCCGGGCCTCATACGTACTGGGGGTAGATATACCAGGTGAAACAGCCCGCGATATACTGACCAGCTTGCAGTTCAAGGTCCAGGATGCTAATGGGGACCTGCTGGTGACCATACCCACCCACCGGGTTGATGTAAGCCTGGAGGTTGATCTGATTGAAGAAGTGGCCAGGATGTACGGCTACGACAAAGCGCCGGAAACACTTCCTTTCGGTAAGTCTACCGGGGGGATGAAAACTATAGAGCAGGCTTATACCACCCGTGTGCGCAGCCAGTTGGCCGCTTCCGGACTGTTTGAAGTGATGACTTATAGTTTCGTGCACCCGCGGGTTTTCGATTTAATGAATCTGCCTGCCGGCAGTCCTTATAGAAATACGTTAAATATACAAAACCCCCTGAGCGAGGAACACTCGGTCATGCGTACCATGCTTCTTCCCTGTCTGATGGAGGTGCTGGTCAGAAACTATAACCGCCGGGTGCAAAACGGCGCTGTTTTCGAAATGGGCCGCGTATTTGTGACCAGAGGCCTGGACACTCAGCCGGAAGAGAAGACGATCCTGGCCGCCGCGGCGATGGGCTGCGCTCCCGGCAGCTGGAACCTGGCGCCTGCGGCATTCGACTATTATTATCTGAAAGGTGTGCTGGAAAACCTTTTCAGCGCTTTGCGGACAGCTCCGGTCACATTCCGGCCGGAGTCCGCTGACCCCAGTTTCCACCCTGGCAGGACTGCTGTTTTGGAGGCGGACGGGGTCCGGTTGGGGATACTGGGTGAACTTCACCCGGATGTGCTGGAGAAATACGAGCTACCGGTAAAGGTTACCGCTTTTGAGCTGGATTTCAACCAGCTTTTGGCTCTGTCCGGCCAGCCGGCTGATTTTATACCCCTGCCCAAGTACCCTGGTATTGAAAGAGACCTGGCGGTCCTGGTGAAGAAAGATATTCCCGCCGAGGGTATTTTTGCAGCAATCAGGGAGGCGGGAGGCAAACTGCTCAGCGATGTTTCCCTGTTTGATATTTACTCTGGCGAACAGGTGCCGGACGGCATGCAGAGTATGGCTTTTTCTTTGAAATTCCAGGCGGTTGACCGGACCCTGACAGATGCGGAGGCGGTGGAAATGACGAACGCTATCGCCGGAGCGCTGGCCGGGAAGTTCGGAGCGGAACTGAGAAGTTAATGCCTAAGTGTATCAAAAAGATAATAGCCCGAGGGGGGCAGCCCGGGAGGAGACTGTCCCTCTATTAGGGGGGCGAACCTGCGTTGTAAGCCGGCAGGTCGCCGCAGGTGAGGTTCACTCTTCCTTTTCTTTATTAGCCTGCTTCTGTGCTATTTCCCACGTTTTGGCCTTGAAAAACTCCATGATCTCCATAGGCATCGGGAATATGATCGTGCTGTTTTTTTCCACCGAAACTTCAGTTAATGTCTGGAGCATGCGCAGCATTAATCCTGATGAATTCTGGCTGATCACTGAAGCTGCCTCCAGGATCTTCTGCGAAGCCTGGTACTCCCCCTCGGCGAAAATCACCTTGGCCCGGCGTTCCCGCTCTGCCTCGGCTTGTTTGGCCATAGCCCTTTTCATTCCTTCCGGCAGGTCAACAGACTTGATTTCAACCAGGACAACCTTCACTCCCCACGTCTCGGTTGATTTATCCAGTTCTTCTTGGAGCACCTTGCCTATTTTGTCTCTTTCAGACAGCATGTCGTCCAGTTCATGGGAGCCGAGCACAGAACGCAGCATGGTCTGGGCCAGGAGTGTTGTCGCCTGGCGAAAATTCTCGACGTTCAGAACAGCCAGATCGGGATTGTTTACCTGAAAATAGACCACAGCGTTTATGGACACAGGTACGTTATCCTTTGTTATGATATCCTGGCCTGAAACATCGATGGTAGCCACCCGCAAATCCACATAGATGGTGCGGTCAATGCCGTAAGGCCAGATAAACCGCAAACCTGGCTCAAGTACAGCGACAAAACGCCCGAAACGCAGCAGTACGGTCCGCTGGTACTGGTTGACGATCCTGACCGATGTCAGCAAGGCGGACAAAATAATAGAAAAATTTATTCCCGCGCAGGAAAAAAGGCGAAAGATGACGAAATATAATAAAATTTAAAACCTGGAGGTTGCTTATGACCGAAAAAGTAACCAGGATCGAAGTGGAAATTTTTGGCGAGTACTATACCTTGAAAGGTGTCAGCAGCCCGGAGGAGATGATGGCGCTAGCTCTGTATGTCAACCGCAAAATGATCCAGCTGGCGACCCGGAACACCAAATTATCAAAATCCCAAACGGCTGTACTGGCTGCACTGAACATAGCGGATGAGTTAATGAAGCTTCAGGAAGAGCATGATAACCTGGTAAAAATGTTGGAGCCTGAAAGCAAGGATAAGTAAAACTCATGAATCATGATTCATGAGTTGTTTTTTTTTGGGGAATATTATTACTGGGAATGGGGCTGTAAATGTTTATGAGAAATGAGGAAGTGGCCTGGCTCTTTTATGATCTGGCTGACTTACTTGAGTCCAAAGGAGAAGATTTTTTCAAGATACGCGCTTATAGAAACGCCGCCAGGATTTTGTCCGGGCTGGAAGAGCCGCTGGAAAAGATCCGGTTAAGAGAGGGATGGACAAAAATCCCCGGCATCGGCAAAAACATAGCGGCGAAGATAGATGAGATCCTTACTACCGGCCGTCTGCAGAAGCTGGAAGAATTACTGCAGGAAATTCCTCCGGGGATGCTGGAGGTAATGTCCCTGCCGGGCATTGGGCCCAAACGGGCGGCCCTGTTCAGGGAGAGGCTCGGCATTACCAGCCTGGATGAATTGGCCGCAGCCGCCAGGGCCGGCCGGATCAGGGGCTTACCGGGCATGGGAAGCAAAAGAGAAAAGGAGATCATCAGGAGTATTAAGATGCACCAAGACCGCAGCGGACGTGTGTTGCTGGCCACCGCCAGGGTTCTGGCCGAGGAGCTGAAAAGTTACCTGTTGACGCTGCCTGGTGTGGTTAATGTAGAAACCGGCGGCAGCGTACGGCGCTGGCGGGAAACTGTCGGTGATATTGACCTGGTTGCTGCGGCAGCCGAGCCCGGGCCGGTATACGCTGCCCTGGAAAGGCACCCGCGGGTGAAAGAGGTTTTGGAGCGGAGCCCAAACCGTTTAAAACTACTGACCCAATGGGGTGTTGTGGTAGATCTGACAGTGACGCCGGAGGAACAGTTCGCCCTTAATTTGTTTTTCAATACGGGCAGCCGCGCCCATCTGAGCAGGTTGGAGGCCTTTCTGGCGGAAAAGGGAATGGCAATAAAAGCCCCGGAAAACAGGGCCGGCGGCGTTTTCCATGATGAGCAGGAAATTTACAGTTCCCTGGGACTGCCTTATATTCCGCCGGAACTAAGGGAGGACCGGGGCGAGATTGAGGCGGCCGCGCAGGACTTGCTGCCCCGCCTGGTAGAACTGGAGGATATCAAGGGGGATCTGCATCTTCACACGGACTGGAGCGATGGACTCAGCACCATCGAGCAGGTTATAAAAAGGGCCAGGGAGAAAGGCTACGAATACATCGCGGTGACAGATCACTCCCAGTCTCTCAAAATTGCCGGGGGCCTTTCTCTGGACAAGCTGAAAGAACAGCACAGAGAAATACGGTCTCTGAACAAAAAGATTGATGGATTAACCATTTTAACCGGGATCGAGGTTGATATTCTGCCCGGAGGCGGAGTGGACTGCCCGGAGGAAATTTTAAAAGACATAGACCTGGTAGTTGCCTCGGTACACAGCGCTTTTAAACAGGACCGGGAAACGATGACAGCCCGGATCATATCGGCTGTCGAGAATAAAAATGTAGATATTATCGGTCACTTGACCGGGCGCCTGCTGTCCGGCAGGGAGGGCTATGCCCTGGACCTGGAGAGGGTGTTGGATGCATCTGCCAGTTGTGGTACTATATTAGAGATCAACTCTTCACCCGACCGTCTCGATTTGAACGACTTAAACGCCCGCAGGGCTAAAGAAAAAGGGATTAAGATGGCGGTAAACACCGATGCTCACGACCTCAAGCGGATGGATGAAATGCGCTACGGTGTGTCTGTAGCCCGGCGGGCCTGGCTGGAGCCTGATGACATAATAAATACCATGCCGGCCGGAAAACTGATTAAATTTCTGCGCAAACGATAGAGAACAGGTTTAAGGTATGACGGAGAAAAAATTTTTGCTGCAAGAATTTGACCGCGGGGAGGAGGTCCTTCCCCGTTCTTTTTACGCCAGGGATACTGTCACCGTGGCCAGGGAACTGCTGGGAAATATCCTTATAAATTATTCCCCGGCAGGTATAGTCGCCGGCCGGATTGTAGAAACAGAAGCTTACGTCCAGGGAGATCCGGCCTGTCACGCCTCCCGCGGCATGACCCCGCGCAATAGGGTGATGTTTGGGCCGCCGGGTCACGCTTATGTCTATTTTATATACGGTATGTATTACTGCTTTAACACGGTTACCGCCCCGGCAGGAGTGGGAGAGGCAGTACTGCTCAGGGCGCTGGAGCCCCTGGCGGGTTTGCCTATAATGCGTGCCAACCGCAGGCGGGAAAAGATTGTTGACCTGTGCAGCGGGCCGGCCAAGTTGGTGCAGGCCCTGGGCATAACCCGCGCTCATAACGGCGCGGATTTAACCGCGGGGCCTCTGGTGCTCCTAAAGGGGACGGAACCAAAAGAAAGGATCATTACGACAACACGGATCGGCATCAATGAGGTGGAAAAACTGCCGCTGCGGTTTTACCTGGAAGGGAATATGTATGTGTCCAGGAAATAATCTCTTTTGCAACATTGTATCGTTGCATGGTACCAGACAGCGGAATGGGGACACACCTCTGTCAAAAGGTACGGGGACACACCTCTGTTTAGGGCCTGGCTTTGATGCCGAGGAATGTCCCCGATTGAAGTGCCGAGGTATGTCCCCGATGGGATGGGTTGGGAATGAATGTGGGTTAAGGATAGGAGGAAAAGTTTGATGAAAATAGGTGAAATTTACAGACTCGCCATTGAAAAAGGGATGGGCCGGGATCCCCGCTCAAAAGCTGCGGTAGAAAGGCTTTTGGAGAAAGAAAATAAGCAGTTTGCAGAAATGAAAGAAGATGAAAAAAAGGAATACGACCAGGATAAGCTGTTCAACCCTTACGGTGACACGAGGCTTCTTTACGGCGACCCTGAACGGGAGGTGACCAGAGCGCTGGCCGGCATAGACATGGAGACCGGGGAAGTTTTGCTGGCCGACCGGATCTCCGGACGGGGCCAAAAAGTAGATCTGATCATTGCCCACCACCCCGAGGGCAAGGCCATGTCGGCTCTTTACCAGGTAATGCGGCTACAGGAGGATGTCCTGGCCAAATTCGGCGTCCCGATCAATGTAGCCGAGGGCCTTATGGCTTCCCGTATCAACGAGGTAAAACTGGGTTTGATGCCGCTGAACCATAACCGGGCAGTTGACGCTGCCAGGCTGCTGGACATCCCGCTCATGTGCGTGCATACACCGGCTGACAACCTGGTCAATGATTTTATCCAGAGTTTAATGGACGAAAAGAAACCGGAGACTTTAAACGATGTGGTGCAGCTGTTAAAGGAAATTCCCGAATACGCGGAAGCGGTAAACTATAACGCCGGTCCCGCCATTGTCATTGGCAGCAAAGAAAAACGGGCCGGCCGGGTCATGGTCGACATGACTGGAGGGACCAGCGGCTCTGAAGACGCCTATGCCAAACTGTCGGCAGCCGGCGTCGGCACACTGATTGTGATGCACATCGGGGAGAAGCACCGCAAGGAAGCAGAAAAAAACTATGTGAATGTGATTATCGCCGGGCATATGGCCAGCGACTCCCTGGGTTTAAACCTGTTTCTTGACGAGATCGTGCGCCGGGGAGTAGAGGTAATACCCTGCGCCGGGCTTTTAAGGCATGAGCGGAAGGAGTAGCATTTTAATGTCCCGCAAACCGGAATTGCTGGCGCCGGCCGGCAGTTGGGAGTCATTGGTGGCGGCTGTGGAAAACGGAGCGGACGCAGTCTACCTGGGCGGCAAAAGTTTTAATGCCAGGCATTCAGCCAGTAACTTTGACGACCGTGAAATCGTCAGGGCGGTAGAGTATGCTCACGTCAGAGGAGCCAGGGTCTATGTAACCGTTAATATCCTGCTGGACGACCGGGAACTGCCGGAGGCGCTGGAGTTTCTTCATTTTCTGCAGCGCAGTGGCGCTGACGGAGTAATTATCCAGGACCTGGGCCTTTTAAGGCTGGCCGGTCAAGCCATCCCCGAACTGCCGCTGCACGCCAGCACCCAGATGACTGTGCACAACCTGCCCGCGGCACTGGCCTTAAAAGAAGCCGGTATAAGCCGGATCGTGCTGGCCAGAGAATTGTCTTTGGAGACGGTTACAGAGCTGGTCAGGGAGTCCGGGGTTGAAATCGAAGTATTCATTCACGGCGCCCTTTGTGTTTGTTATTCCGGCCAGTGCCTCATGTCCAGCCTGATTGGCGGCCGGAGCGGCAACAGGGGCCGCTGCGCTCAGCCCTGCCGCCTGCCCTATATTTTGGTGGACCGGCAGGGCCGGGCTCTGGCTGATCCGGGCAGTGCCGGCAAATACCTTTTGAGCCCGCGGGACCTGAATATGAGCAAAAACCTGCCGGACTTGATCCGCTCAGGTATCACGTCATGTAAAATTGAAGGGCGGATGAAAAGGCCGGAATACGTAGCCACTGTGGTCAGGGTTTATCGAAGCCTTTTGGACAGAGCTGCCGCAGGTGGTGATTTTACCGTTACGCCGGACGAGGCCAGGGAGCTTACCCAAATTTTTAACCGGGATTTTACCACCGGCTACTTTTACGGGCGGCCGGGCCCGGACCTGATGAGCTATAAGCGGCCCAACAACCGGGGCCTTTTCCTGGGCCGGGTCAAAGGTTTTAATAAAACGCTCCGCCTGGCGGAAATATCTCTGGAAGAACCGCTCCGGGCAGGGGACGGCATCGAGGTTTGGGTTACCGCGGGCGGCCGGAAAGCCGGGGAGGTAAAACGCATGTTTATAGGCGGCCGGCCTATAGACCACGCGCCGGCAGGAGCAGTTGTACAGCTGGACATTCCCGGGCGGGTTTTCCCGGGCGACCGTGTTTTTAAAACTCACGACGCTGCCCTGATCGAAAAAGCCAGGGCCAGTTTTGCCTCTCCCAGGGAGCAGAAAAAGATTCCCCTTGTCTTCAGGGTGTGGGCCAGGCTGGGAGAGCCTCTTAAAATAGGAGTTGAGGACAGCAGCGGCAATACCGGGGAGGCGTTATCTACCAACCCCGCCCAGGAGGCCCTGAACCGCCCGCTGACATATGAATACCTCTGGAAACAGCTTTCCCGCCTGGGAAACACCCCTTTTGTCATGTCGGAGCTGCAACTGGATCTGGCAGGCGATTTAATGGCGCCGGTCAGCGACATTAATGAAACCAGGAGAATCGCCATTTCCCGCCTTGAGAAAAAAAGAGCAGGTGTTTTCGGACACAAACCGGTGGCGGAAGAGGTTTTTCGCCGCCGCCTGGCCGCTGCCGCCGCCGGGCCTGCTGCCGCAGTTGGCGCTGAGAAAAGGCCGCAGCTGGCTGTGACAGTGACGGACCTGGCCTCCCTTAAGGCTGCTGTTGCCGCGGGAGCCGGGCTGGTGTACTTTGGCGGAGAGCAGTTTCATTCCAGAGGTGTCCTGACCACTGATCATGTTTTAAAAGGAAGCGAAATCTGCGCTGCAGCCGGTGTCGGCTTTGTCCTTTCTTCCTCCCGGATTTTGCAGGATCAAGATATAGATAAATTCTGCCGCCTCCTGGAAAAGGCAGCTCAGGCGCATCTGGATGGGGTTCAGGCCGGGAATCTGGGTTTGATCAGGAAGGTGCGGGATTTTACAGATAGACCTGTTTACGCTGATTTTTCACTGAATATCTTCAATTATGAAAGCGCCATGCTATTAAAAGAGGCCGGTGTGAGCCGGGTTACCCTGTCTCCGGAACTTACCCTGGAGCAGATCAGGAGCATTGTCCCCGCTTTGCCGGTTCCGGCCGAGGTAATTGTGCACGGCGCGCTGCCCCTGATGGTTTCAGAATACTGCGCCGCCGGCAGCCTGCTGGGAGAAGAAAAGCCGGGGCGCTGCCCCGGACCATGCCGGGACACCCAATGCGGCTTGAAAGACCGGAAAGACGTCATATTTCCGGTTGAGCAGGACCAGTACTGCCGCATGCATATATTTAATTCAAGGGACCTGTGTCTTATTGAAGATGTTGACCTGATCGCCGGGACCGGCATAGCCGCGCTGCGCATCGAGGCCAGGCGCGAGGGGCATAGTTATGTGCGGGACGCTGTCAGGGCTTACCGTACTGTTCTTGACCGGCCCGGCCAAAATGTTTCTGAACTGAAAGAAATCCTGGCGGGGCACAGCCCCCAGGGGTTTACCAAAGGACATTACTACCGGGGCGTGATATAATAACAGAAAAAAACACTGGACGCCCTGCTCAAAAAGATACCATAGTTCTTAACCGCTATATATAGCACACGAATTGGAAAATGGTACTTTTTACAGTGGAATCAGGTATGATCATTGTAGGGCTGGCTTCAGTCGCACATTTGTCCAACTGAAGCCAGCCCTACAGAAAGATATTAAAAAAGCTGCTAACGCAACCTGTTCGATTGAAATCGAATCAAAGCGGAACGGGGATATACGTTTTCTGCGGCATTGTGTCGTTGTATGATGCCAGATACGATGACTTATCGTTGCATGGTACCAGACAGCGGAATGGGGACACACCTCTGTTTGGGGATTGGCTTTGACGCCAAGGATTGTCCCCGATTGAAATGCCGAGGTATGTCCCCGATGGATGGAAGGTTATTTTATGGAAGAGAAGACGTTGAAGAGACTTGAATATCATAAAGTCCTGGAGCAGCTGGCCTCTTTTGCCGGGTCAGCGCTGGGCAAAGAGCGGGCTCTGGGCCTCAGGCCTGTCGATGACCCCACTCTCATCCGCAGATGGCAGGACGAGGTCAGTGAAGGAAGAAAGCTTCTGAGGCTTGAGCCCACCGCAGAAATGGGCGGCTGGAAAGACATCAGGAACCAGCTGCAACGGGCGGGCCGGGGGGCTGTCCTGGAGCCGGAAGAGCTGATCGCGGTAGCAGATACGCTCACTGCGGGCAGGATTATAAAAAACTTCCTGGATGAAAGAGAGGAAAACTATCCTTTACTGAACGCCCATGCTTTTTTTATTACGCCTCTGCCGGACCTGGAAAAGAGGATCAAGAATGCTATTTTACCGGGCGGCGAGATTGCCGACCACGCCTCGCCGCTACTGGCGCAAACACGCAGAAAGCTGGCTGGGGCCCAGCTCAGCATAAAAAATTATCTTGAAAACATGATCCGCTCCCCCAATTACCAGAAATACCTGCAAGATCCCATCGTTACCATCAGGGAAGGCCGCTATGTGGTGCCGGTTAAAATTGAGTACCGCGCCCAGGTACCGGGTATCATACATGACCAGTCTGCCAGCGGCGCCACCTTATTTGTGGAACCGATGGCTGTGGTGGAAAAGAATAATGAGCTCAGACGTCTGGTTGTGGCGGAAAAACAGGAGATCCAGAGGATTCTGGCCGCTCTGTCGGAAGGAGTGGCCCAGAACCTGGAGGGGATTGAAACCAGTCTGGAAACGCTGGGAGAGCTGGACTTGATCATGGCCAGGGCCAGGTACAGCCAGAGTCTGGACGCCTGGGCGCCAATCCTGACGGATGAAGCAGTTCTGGACATCAGGCAGGGCCGGCACCCCTTGCTAAAAGGGGACGTGGTCCCGGTAAATATCCGTTTGGGTGAGGATTTCGATACGCTGATCATCACCGGACCCAACACCGGCGGGAAGACGGTTACTCTAAAAACAGCCGGCCTGCTGGCCTTAATGGCCCAGTCCGGATTACATCTGCCTGCCGGTGAAAATACCCGGCTGGGGGTTTTTCAGCGGATTTTCACGGATATAGGTGATGAACAGAGCATCGAACAGTCACTGAGTACCTTTTCCTCCCATATGACTAATATTGTGGAAATTGTCAGCCAGGCCGGCAGGGACTGCCTGGTGCTTTTAGATGAGCTGGGCGCTGGCACCGATCCTGTTGAAGGCGCCGCCCTGGCCCAGTCCATTCTGGAAAAGCTGCATGGCGCCGGCGCCAGGACCATTGCCACCACCCATTACAGCGAGCTGACGAACTTTGCCTATGCCCGGGCGCGGGTGGAAAACGCCAGCGTGGAGTTTGACCGGGCTACGCTCAGGCCTACGTACCGGCTGCTGATCGGCAAACCGGGCCGCAGCAACGCTTTTGAAATCGCCTTGCGGCTGGGACTCCCGTCCGAGCTGATCAAAAGGTCCAGAGAGTTTTTATCTGAGGAACAGGTGCAATTTGAGGACCTGATGCGCAACTTGGAAAAAGCCCGGCAGGAGGCTGAAGCCGACCGGGCGGCAGCCGCCAAACTGGCTGATGAAGCCAGAGCGATTAAAGAGAAACATGACGAGTTGGAGGCGGATCTGACCCAAAGACGTGAGGCAATCCTGTCCAAAGCCGGGGAAGAGGCGCGCTTGCTGGTAAAATCGGCAAGAATGGAGGCTGAATCGGCTGTAAGAGAACTCCGGGAGAAAATTGCCGAAGAGTCAACCCGAACCAGGGAGAGCGCGATCAAGGCAGCCAGGGACAAGCTCGGCCGGCTGCATCGTAAAGTGGGCCGGGCCGTTCCCGAAAAGGTTTTTGCCGGGCAGACGCCAACTGTGCTGCGTGCCGGGCAGGAAGTACTGCTGCCCAAATTTAACCAGCGGGGCTACGTTATTGAGCCCCCCGGCGAGGGGGAAGATGTGCAGGTACAGGTCGGCATCATTAAGATGAATGTATCTATAAAAGACCTGCGCACGGTGGAAGAGCCAAAAATTGGCGGGGGACGGAGCGAAGTGGCGGGCCTGCTTTTAGATAAAACACGCGATATATCTGTTGAGCTGGATTTAAGAGGCCAGTACGCGGAGGAAGCGATGCTGATGGTGGAAAAATACCTGGACGACGCTTACCTGGCCGGTCTGCCCAGGGTCAGCTTGATCCACGGCAAAGGCACCGGCTCGCTGCGGACGGCTGTCCACAAGCTGTTAAAAGGGCACCACCGGGTAAAATCCTATCGCCTGGGCGAACACGGTGAAGGCGGATACGGTGTGACCATAGTGGAACTGGCCAATTGATCAAAAAAAGATAAACCGGGCTTTAAGCCCGGTTTTTTAGAAGGTTTTGTAGTTCCAGTTATAGCCGTTGTTATTATCCCAGTTGCCGGCCGAGTCACGGAAGCAGAAGGTAAGCTGGTTGTCCTCCATGTTGAGGGTTTTCTTCCAGCCCTCGGGAGTACGCTGCATGCGGTAATCCTCAACAATATTCCAGTGCATGGGGTTGCCAAAACCGGTGTGGAGAAAAACTTGAGTGGCCCCGGCATTGTTCAGCAAACCGTTGTAATTAATGGAGATGTCGTTGCCGTCCGGAGTCAGTGATTTCACATGAATCCCGTTCTGGTGATCAGACCAACCATGATGGTACAAATGTAGCACCTCCTGATGTGTTTTTAGTATGCAGTTATTATTTTAAACAAAAATAATTTTACTATGAGTGTTAAATGAACAAATTTGCCTGCGGTGAAGAGACAGTTCCCCCTCCACAAAAAATGTCGACAGAAAAGGGGGACTGTCCCTCCAACAGTGAAAAAAGCGGCCCGTTCACCTCAAATGTGGTGGCCGCGCCGCCTGAAAATATCGCTGCTATTACCGTCCCGGTGCTGGAATAAAGCCTGGATTGTCTGGTGGATCCTCTGAATTGTCATCGTTATCCTTTGGATCATCATTATGGGACGGACTCTGGCCGGATCCGTGCATAGTGCAGTATTCTGTCGGTATGCGCTGACTGTAGTCCTCCACAGCATCAGAAACATCATAGGGTAATTTGACCGCAGTTGTAATCACCCGGTTGGGACAGTGTGATGTGGCCAGTTGGCCGCTGGCAGGGCAAATCTCAACGTAATTATGCACATTATCTGTATCTGTGGGGACTGTCCCCTCGATGAATAAATCAGTGACAAGACTGTTGCCCGGTGTGTTCGGGCCCGGCAGCTTGCCGGACTTGCTGTCGACGGTTGATGTCACTATCCCGTCGGCGGGGGCGAAATTTTTACTGGGAACACCCCTGAGCGCCTTGCTCATAATCTCCTGCCATACCCTGGTAGGATATGTGCCCCCGAAGGCTTGCTCCATCGGCGTGGGTTGGTCGTAACCAATCCATACCGCCGTAACAAGTTCCGGGGTGTAGCCGACAAACCAGAGGTCCTTGCCTTCATCAGTAGTACCGGTTTTCCCTGCTACCGGCCGGCCTATCCGGGCCCCGGTTCCTGTACCCCTTTGCACAGCTGATTCCAACATGTCGGTGATCAGGTAAGCTGTGGTGGTCTTCATTACCTGCTGTTGTCTGGGTATAGACTGCTCCAGAATAATGCCGTCAGATTTTTCAACTTTCAGAATTGCTGTAGGTTCGACAAAAATTCCGGAATTGGCAAAGGCGCCGTAGGCGCTGGCCATTTGCAGCGGTGTAACCCCTTTGTCAAGTCCCCCCAGCGCCATGCTGGCCCCGTGGGAGGCCGGATCTAGATCAATGCCCAGGCGGGAAGAAAATTCTATGGCCCTGTCAATACCTACATAGTCCATCATTACTTTAACCGCGGCAACATTGACAGAATCGGCAACGGCTGTCCGCAAGGTGATCAATCCGCGGTACCTGCCATCAAAATTTTGCGGTTTATATGTACCGTAGCTCACCGGCGCATCATCCACTACCGAGGCCGGGCTCAGTCCCAGGTATTCAATAGCCGGCCCATAAACTGCGATTGGTTTAAAGGCGGAACCAGGCTGACGAATAGTATTGACAGCCCTGTTCCACTGTCTCCTCTGAGTATGCTCGCGCCCGCCGACCAGCGCTTTAATATAACCTGTGTTGGGCTCAAGCACTACGGTGGCTCCCTCTGGCTGCAACATGCCGTTTTCGTCAGGGTTGGAAGCAGGGAAGTTGTCATTTCTGGCCATAGCTGCTTCGGCAATTAATTGAATATCAGGGTCCAGGGTGGTATAGACCCTTAACCCGCCTTTAAAAACCTCATCTTCCCCGTACTTTTCAACCAGCTGATCAGTGACGTAATCGAGAAAATATGGATAAGGATATTGCAAAAAGGCTATTTCACTATCATCGAGCACTATATCTGTAGCTTTTGCTTGTTCAGCCTCGCCGGCGCTGATACATTTGTTTTTGACCATGCTGTCCAGCACGTCGTTGCGCCTGTATTTTGCCGCCTCGGGATCCCGGAACGGTGAATATGCGCTGGGCGCCTGGGGAAGACCGCCGAGCAGGGCTGCTTCTTCCAAATTCAACTCGTCAACGGTCTTGCCGAAATAGACCATTGACGCGGCCTGAATTCCGTATGCTCCTTCACCCAGGTAGATACTGTTTAAATACATTTCCAGGATTTCATTCTTGGTATAGCGCCTTTCTGCCTGAATGGCCAGAACGGCTTCCTGAATTTTTCTCTCCATCGTTTTTTCCGACGACAACATCGTTGTTCTAACCAACTGCTGAGTAATGGTGCTGCCACCTTCGCTTTTCGATCTGGACATAATGTTGCTTACGGCTGCTCTGGCAATCCCGCGCATGCTGATCCCGTGGTGATTGTAAAAACCGGGATCTTCAATAGACAGGAAGGCGTTCTTAACTTGCTCCGGAACATACTCAAGATCAACAGGCACACTGTTTTTAATGCCGATTTGGGAAATCAAATTGCCATCCTTATCGTAAATCATGGATGATGCGCCTGATTCCAGTGTGCCCGGTGTGAGCGCAGGCATGTCTCTAACACTGGTAAAAAAGAGGCCGATAGAAACAACGCCACCGGTGACCACAATCAGGGCTATAAAAAGGATGAGCAAACGTAAAAGGTTTAACTTTCTTTTTGCCCTTCTTTTATTTTGAGACACTGTTATATCCCTCCCACAAAGTTAACAGAATTATAACATATCACCAACATATCACCAATAAAATCCCTAAATTATTTCTACTATCGCCTCATGTTGGATATTTTTGATAATTGATGAAAAGAATAGTATAGGAGCAATTTATTAATAAGAAAGGGTGGATAGTTTGCAAATAAATGGTAATGTAGCCGACTTTATTCTGGCCCAGCTGGCCGAATGGGGTGTGCAGAGGATCTACGGTGTTCTTGGAGATGCCATATTTCCTTTAATAGATGCTATGACCCGCCAGAGTAAAATAGAATTGATAGCAGCTACGAATGAAACAGCCGCTGCTTTTATGGCCTCATACGAGGCCAGGCTGACCGGCAGGCTTACCGTCTGTACCGCCTCCGCCGGGCCCGGCGCGGTCAGCCTGCTTAACGGGTTGGCCGACGCGTTTCTGGACGGAAGCCCCGTTTTAGCCATTACGGGCCAGGTCCAGACAAATAAAATCGGCACTAAAACAAAACAATATTTTGACCAGCAGCTGTTGTACAAAAATTTTTCTAATTATACATCAATACTGATTGAGCCTGCCGCTGCGGCGGAAATCCTTGCTATTGCCGCCAGGCAGGCGTATCTGGATTGTTCCGCGGCACATGTCACAGTCCCTAAAGATGTGTTGGCCATGCCTTTATCTGCTGATACGCTGCCGGTGGATATTGTTGAGATAAAGAACCCGCCGGTGTTTTCCGGCAGCAATGAAAAGATCCTGGAAGCCGTCAGAAATTCACGCAGGCCCCTGATTGTACTCGGGTGGGCGGCGGAATCAGCGGTCTACCAGGTTTTAGCCCTGGCCCACCAGATCGGGTCCGGCCTGGTTGTGGCCCAGGAAGCCAAAAGTGTTATCAGAGGATCTTTTAAACGAAATTTGGGAGGGATCGGGGAGGCTTACCTGCCACCGATTATTAAGGAAGCGGACTGCATCATCCTGGTCGGAAACGCCTCTTACGAACAGAAATATTTCCCGGCACAGGCTAAATTAATTCACCTGGCGGAACGTCCCGAAAACATTAACGTGAACGCGCACGCGGCTGCCAGCGGGGACCTGGGCCTGCTTATTGAAGTAATTATGCATGATCTGGAAAACTATGACGTTAACCAGGAATGGGTGGCAAAAGTGAAGGAGGAAGCGTTGAGCCTTAAACAAATGATAGCGCAGGCCAAGGAGGACAACAGCAGGCCGGTGCTGCCGCTAAGGTTAATGTCAAGCCTTAACACTGTTGTACCGCCCAAGTCGGTTATCGCCCTGGATATCGGCGAGTTCTCCCACTGGTTTGACCTGGGTTTTATGATGGAGAACCAGGAGGTCCTTCTTTCCAGTATGTGGCGCAGCATTGGCTGCGGCCTGCCGGCAGCCATTGGCGCCAAGCTGGCCGACCGGGAAAGAAAAGTCATCGCCATAGTGGGTGACGGCGGGATGATCGCCTCGCTGGGCGAGCTGCTTACCTGCGTCCGCTATAATCTGGCAATTACTATAATAGTAGTTAAAAATCAGGTATACAGTATTGAAAAAAACAAGATGGCTGCTGAAGGATTGAAACCATTTGGTTATGAGCTTACAACACCGGACTTTGTCCAGTTTGCGGAATCCTGCGGCGCGGCAGGTTTCCGCATAGAAGACCCGGCGGAGGTCGAGGACAGGATCAAGCAGGCTTTAGAGTTAGACAGGCCGGCGCTGCTGGAAGTGATCTGCGCGGCCGTTGATCTGCCCTCATTATAAATGCAACATGAATTCGACAAAAACACAACCCCGTCATTAGTGACGGGGGTTGTTTTTCGCCGGTTTTTAGAACCAGGGCCTTCTTCTCCGGAAAAACAATAAGTAGATAATTTCAAGTATTCCCAGCGTGTTAACTATAACCAGAATTATATACCAGGCCAGCTGGCTGTTGCGCGCCGCGTACCAAAGGGCTATGCCCTTCCACAGGACGCCCCAGGTTATTACTGCTGCCAGCAGCCAGGGGTTACCCTGAAAATACTGCACCACTGTTGTTATATCCATAATAGCCAATAATAGTCAACCTCCCAAGTAAAGCTTCTTCTTAATTAATAATATCTTAAACAGCACATAATTTCTTTATAAATTTTTTATAAATACATTTCCCGGCAGGTTTAATTCTATTCTTAAATGATGATAATAGCCTTGAGGTGATCATAATGGGGGAAAACACTACTGTTAAAAAGGCGCGCCCCAGGCCGCTGCCGGGCTTTGAAGTGGGGTATTACCCGCCCGAGTGGCTGTATGGGGATGATGGGGAGCATCAAGCCGCCGGTCCAGGTGCGGATCCTGAAGTTTAGGGATGCCATCAAAAAGGCCTTTGCCCATAGAGCAGGGTCTTTTTCACTTTTTTTCTGTGATGGGACAAGAGCCGAATTGCCACCATAAAAACCGGCCAATCCCTTCCGCAAGGCTTAAATCAGGGTAATATTTTTTACCCCTGCCGTCTTTTGCGAAAATAATATCATACCGGGGCAAGCCCTTTATTTGATGGATATCAAAGTAAGCGCTGGCTTCAGCCGAGGGCTCCAGGACCATTCCCAGTTGCTCCAGTGTGGCAAATTTGATCCGGTTTCTCCTGGGGTAACGAATACCCAGTTCAGTGATTTTAACAGTTGTTTTTCCTGTGTTGGCCACGGTCACACGCACCCTGGTTTTGCAGGCGGTCTCCTGGTCCATACAGGCAGGAGCTCTGGCCCAGGTCACTTTTACCGCCAAAAATATCCCCGTTCCTTTCTTTAAATGTATATTTTTATGTGGACGATCTGGTTATCCGGATCTATGAATATTATTTCCGCATTATTATCACCCAGGTCGGCTATATATCTATCGTCAATTGGAATTGGTATCATATCGTTTAGAATGAGCAGGTCGTCTTTTAGCTTTATAGCAGCTTTGGAGGGGATGCGTTCTCCTGCTTCAACACCGTCCTCGATATAAATACAAACTTTGATTTCATTTTTTCCTTCAAGCATTTTTATGAGCCCGTCTTTTTTTGCTCCCAGATCATTAGCCCCCTTTCCTGTCAAGTCAAACATGCCGTTCAGTCTCTGCGCTATTTTTTGAGCCAGTAATTGCAATGTCTCGCCGAAGTCGCTTACCGAAGTTATATTAATCTCTTTCACCTCTTCCACAAACATTAGCTATGACCTGCCTCCGGTCTTGTTAAATATAGACTTATAAATGATGCGTGCCATTCTTTATATGTATTATGCAATATTTCTGCTTTGCTCTGATACTCTAATTTTATAAAAAGTGCTTAAATAATTGGTTCAAAGGTGATATATTAAGGAGGGCAGGGGAGGAAGCATATACAGGAGAGAGGGGTGCGCTTTGTTTATTAAAAACAAAAAAGAATTAAGATCCTGCGTGCAGAATAATATTCCATGTATTAAGCTGATTGGCTCTATTGATGGGCTGCCGGGTGATTTAATCTGTGGATTGGGACTGGATTGCGGGACAATAAGATGTCCGGATTATGAGCCTGATAAGGAATTCTGGTTTGAAGAGATCCAGAGCAGCTTCAAATGATGGGGAGAATTAATACTTAAAAGCCGGTGCTTTCTTGTGCCAGTCTCTGCCTGAAAATTAAAGAATTATTCGCAAGCCCGTGATACACATAGTTTGAGTTCTTATCCACGGAACAACGCGTCCGTGGGTTTTTTATTAACAAAAAAGGCCTTTGAGCAGATCAATAAGATCCTGATCATTTATGCTGGCCGGGTAAATTTCCTGGATTAAGTTTAGCCTCGATTTTACAGATCTACAAAAGAGACATATTTATTGCCATGAACAGGCACGCTTGCTTGACATAAGTAAAACGAACTTCTATTATGGAATAAAAAATTGCTGATAGCAAGCAGGTGTTTTACATATCCCAGAGCGGTTGACGCGCATATATAAACTGCCGGGAGTAACTGCCCTGCAAAACCGGAGGCTTTTTGTGAAGATTTTAGGCATTAGCGGCAGCAAAAGAAAAAAAGGTAATACTTCCATTCTCGTACAAGAGGCCCTTCAAGGGGCCCAAAAAGAAGGCGCAAAAACAGAATTAATTTTTCTTGGTGATTATGCCATAAAGGGTTGCCTGGGTTGTGAAGGGTGCAAAGATACTTACAGGTGTGTTATAGATGATGACATGCAAAAAATATATCCCCTTCTTTTAGAGTCGGACGGTATCATCCTGGGCTCGCCTACTTATTTTTACAATATATCCGCTGATATGAAAGCCTTCATCGACAGGTGTTATTGTTTTGAAGTGTTTGCTGAAGAGGACCGTTCCTGCTGGTCGAGTATTAATGAGGCCCGAGGGGGCAAGTATGCTGCCGTAATAGCAGTTTGCGAGCAGCAAGATGAAAAAGACATGGGGTTTGCCTCTGAGGCAATGTGCCTATCGCTCCAAGCCCTCGGCTACAGGGTAATAGATCAAGTTAAAGTGTTTAACCTTTTCAAAGCAGGTGAAGCTTTAAACGATAATGATGTGCTGCGGCGTTCCGGAAAGGCTGGAGAGAAATTAGTAAAAACAATACAGCTGAGGAAGGATCTTGAAGTTAAAATCAAGGACATGGATATAAAAATATCGAGCTTCTCTGAATCATGAAAAACATGACAGGCCATCAAAAATTAAATTTGACAATAAAAAAGAGATTCAGGCAATAACCGAATCCCCTTGCTATCACTGGTGCGGGCGAAAGGACTTGAACCTTCACGGGAATTACCCCACTGGATCCTAAGTCCAGCGCGTCTGCCGTTCCGCCACGCCCGCTTTTTAAAATAGGTTGGAACTTAACAAGCCCCAACCTCATTTTGGTGAGCCATGCTGGACTCGAACCAGCGACACCCTGATTAAAAGTCAGGTGCTCTACCGACTGAGCTAATGGCCCATAACCCGAAGTTCGAATTTCGAACTGCAAACCTCGAACTTCGAAAACTGGCTGGGGCGGCTGGATTCGAACCAACGAAATGCCGGTTCCAAAGACCGGTGCCTTACCGCTTGGCTACGCCCCAAATATTTTTTTATGGGGTGGATGATGGGACTTGAACCCACGACCCCCAGAGCCACAATCTGGTGCTCTAGCCTCCTGAGCTACACCCACCACGATGCGAAGTTCATGCGGTAATAACATCTCCATTACCCGCACAAAATACTTTAGCAAATTATCAGAATGTTGTCAAGAAAAATGCGCACACTTAAATACTGTCAATCAGGGATTGTATTATAGAATGGTGGGATAGAACGACTGGAATCTTATAGTTCAGGGGTATAATTTTTATTTTTTTATTGATAATTAATACCCTTACAGATATAATTTAATAATACCTTTTAAAAGTAATCTTTAAACAGCAACCAGGGAAAGTGTTGAAGCCCAAAACTATTGAGCCCCCTTGTAAAAAATCAAGTCTTGGGAGCCAGGGCTTTTAAGTCATGATGTTTCAGTTTTTATTCTAGAGGAAATATATCCCTTCCCTCTAGAATAAAATTATAAAATTGGTTACAATATTAATACTGTAATTTGGTGTTTATTGCTAATATGGAGTCAGGTTCTCCTTTTTATTAATAAATACCTTATATAATGACACAATTTAAGGGGGAGCATAGTTGAAAGCAAACGCAGAAAGGATTGAAAAAAACACTGTTCAATTGGAAATTGAGTTGGAGGCCGAACAGTTTGACCAAGCCATAGACAAAGCATACCGTAGACTGGTGCAAAGGTACAATGTCCCGGGCTTTCGAAAGGGCAAAACACCAAAACAAGTATTTGAGCGTTATGTCGGTAAAGAAATTATTGTGGAAGAAGCCATTGAAATAGTATTGCCGGAAGCCTATTACAAGGCTGTTGTGGAAACAGGCATTGAACCGGTCGATCAACCTCAGATGGATATTGTGCAGGCCGAGGAAGGCAAGCCGGCACTATTCAAAGCAACGGTCCTGGTAAAGCCGGAAGTGGTTCTGGGCCAATATAAGGAAATCGAAGTAGTAAGACCGTCAGCCGATGTACCTGAGGAAGAAATTGACAAAACGATGGATAGCCTGCGGCAAAAGCATGCCAAAATCGTAACTATGGAAGAGGGAGTAGTCAAAAAGGGAGATACCGCCGTTATCGACTTTGTTGGCAAGATCGACGGGGAACCCTTTAAAGGCGGGGATGGCAATGAATTCCCCCTGGAAATAGGGTCCGGTTCTTTTATTGCAGGATTTGAAGAACAATTAATCGATGTTTTGGTCGGGGAGACAACAGACGTTAAGGCAACCTTTCCAGAAGATTACCGTGCAGAGGATCTGGCCGGGAAAGAAGCTGTGTTTACAGTAACTGTAAAGGCGATCAGGCGCAAGGAACTGTCTGACTTGGATGATGAGTTTGCCAAAGACGTCAGTGAGTTCGACACTCTAGAGGAATTAAGAACTGACATGAGGAATAAATTAGAAGAGGCTGCCCAGGACAGGGCAAAATTCCAAATCAGGCAGGAAGTCGTCAGTAAAATTGTTGACAGTATTGAGCTGGAAATGCCCGAGCCGATGGTGCAAAGCCAGCTGGATGACATGATCCGCAACCTGGAGAGCCGCATCAGAAGCCAGGGGGCGACGATGGAGAATTACCTGATGTATGCCAATACTACTATGGAAGAATTGAGAGAAAAAATGCATCCGGACGCCATCTGGTCGGCAAAAATGAACCTGGTTATGGAGGCCATAGCCAAAGTTGAAGATATCAAAGCCACTGATGAGGAAATTAAAGCAGAGGCGACCAAAATAGCAGGTTATTACAACGCCGGCGAGGAAGAGATCCAGAAGTTATTAGATAGTAATAACCAGTCAAATTACCTTACAGATCTGGTTGTCAGAGAAAAAACTCTGGAGTTTTTGGCAGATAACGCAAAATTTATCGAAAGCGCCACTGAACCCGTCAGCGCTGAGCCTGCAGAACCTGAAAATAAGGACACCAACGAACCTGAAACGGAATAGTATTAAGAAAGTCGCTTGAAAAATATTTTTAATAAGGAGATTTAATAATGACCCTCGTACCGTTTGTTGTTGAACAGACCAACCGCGGTGAACGCTCATACGATATCTATTCCAGGCTTTTAAAAGACCGCATTATATTTCTCGGCGGGCCCGTAGATGATAACGTAGCAAATTTAATTATCGCGCAGATGCTGTTTCTGGAGGCGGAAGACCCCGAAAAAGACATACAGTTTTATATTAACTCCCCCGGTGGAGTAGTAACGGCCGGCATGGCCATTTACGACACCATGCAGCATGTTCGTCCCCCGGTTGCTACTATCTGTATCGGTCAGGCAGCCAGCATGGCCTCGCTGTTATTAGCCGCCGGGGCAAAAGGGAAAAGGTATTCGCTGCCTTATTCCCGGATCTTGATTCACCAGCCTATGGGAGGAGTACAGGGTCAGGCCACTGATATTGAGATTCACGCCAAAGAAATTTTGCGCATGAGAGGATTTTTGAACGATATACTGTCCAGGCATACTGGCCAACCTCTTGATAAGATCGCCCTGGACACCGAGCGCGACTATTTTATGTCGGCTCAGGAAGCTAAAGAATATGGGCTCATAGACGAGGTCTATAATGTCAAAAAGCAAAGGTAAAAGAGGTGGAAATATGTTTAGCGACAAAGGACAGTTAAAGTGTTCCTTCTGTGGCAAGCTTCAGGATCAGGTGAAGAAACTGGTCGCGGGCCCTGGCGTGTATATCTGTGATGAATGCATCGAACTATGCAACGAGATTATTGAAGAAGAACTGAGTGATGATTTGTGCCTGGATGTTAGCGATATTCCAAAGCCGAAGGAGATCAAAGAGATCCTGGATCAGTACGTCATCGGCCAGGAAAGCGCTAAAAAATCCTTGTCCGTTGCCGTTTACAACCACTATAAAAGGATAAATCTCGGCGGCAAGATCGATGATGTGGAACTGCAGAAGAGCAACATCGTTATGCTTGGCCCCACCGGCAGCGGTAAAACACTTCTGGCACAAACGCTGGCGCGTCTTTTGAACGTTCCTTTTGCCATTGCAGACGCTACCTCTCTTACCGAGGCGGGATATGTAGGCGAGGATGTGGAAAACATCCTGCTCAAACTGATTCAGGCCGCTGATTACGATGTGGAAAAGGCTGAAAAAGGCATAGTATACATTGATGAAATTGATAAAATAGCCCGCAAGTCTGAGAACCCGTCTATAACCAGAGATGTTTCAGGCGAAGGTGTCCAGCAGGCTCTTTTGAAAATCCTGGAAGGGACTGTGGCCAGCGTACCGCCCCAGGGCGGCCGCAAGCACCCGCACCAGGAATTTATCCAGCTTGACACCACGAACGTGCTGTTTATTTGCGGTGGCGCTTTCGACGGAATTGAAAAGATTATCTTTAACCGCATCGGTAAAAAGGCAATGGGCTTCGGAGCGGATATCAAAGCCAGAAAAGAGCAGAAAATCGGTGAAATATTGAGTAAAATTCTGCCTGAGGATCTTCTCAAATACGGCCTCATCCCAGAATTTGTCGGCAGGTTGCCGATAATTGTCACCCTTGATGCCCTGGATGAGGAAGCCCTGATCCGCATTCTCGTTGAACCGAGAAACGCTCTGATTAAACAATATGAGAAGCTTTTTGAACTGGACGGTGTTGCCCTTGAATTTTCCCGGGACGCTTTGATCGCGGTGGCTGAGGAGGCCCTGCAGCGCAATACAGGCGCCAGGGGCTTAAGGTCAATTCTGGAGGAAGTCATGCTTGATGTTATGTATGACATTCCGTCCCGTGAGGATATTGCCAAGTGCACGGTGACAGGCGAAACCATAAGGAAAAAAGAGCTTCCCCACACAATTGCCGTTGACCGCAAGAAGAAGAAAGAAGAAACCGCCTAGATTATAAAAAAAATAGATTATTAAAAAAAGTCCTGGCCGGGTTAACCGGTCAGGACTTTGGTTTTATATAAAATTATTTATTACAGGGGCCGACCGGACAAACAGTCCGACCGCTGACAGTATTGATCACTCCCGCCGCAGAAGTATACCAGGCGACAATGGCTGTTAAGATGCCGGTATAGCCGCCCCAGGTATGGATTGCTGCGTTTCCTGCCGCACCGATTGTCAAAAGAATGAAGGTCAGCAGCAGCAGTGTAAATACTACAGACAGAGCCTTAGTTGTTCTAAAACTAGCGATCCACATGTAAAAAGTAAAAATAGTCCATGCCAGCAGGAACAGCCAAACGCCTTGAGCAGGCACTGTCACCAGCTTCAATGTTGCCAGGAGATCAAAGGTACCGAGGGCAATCCAGAACGCGCCATAGGAAGAAAATGCAGTGGCGCCAAAGACGTTGTTTTTCTTGAATTCCCACATGCCGGCCAGGATTTGGGTAGCTCCGCCGTAAACCAGGGCCAGGGCAATTACCACGATGGTGGCTGACTTGTCAACCAGTCCGGCATTGACCATGCTCAGGCAAAAAGTAGTCAGAGCAAAACAAGCCAGACCAAGCGGTCCGGGATCAGCAATGCTGGATTCTTTGATTTCATAAACGTTGTTTGACATGTTACGCCTCCTTGCAATTATAATTGTGGTTAATACGCCTCAGATAGCAATAATTCCAAATAAATTCTGGCATTGTCACCTCCTTGATCAGTTATTTGAATCCAATATAAGTAATATGTCTAATTATATACATTATTGAACCTTTTGTCCATATTGACATAAATCTATATTGTACTTTAGTGCACTAGCAATTTCTCAAGCTTAATATCTTTTTCATAAAAATGGGGTTTAAATATAAAATAATTTGCAATACTAAAGTTAGAGTTTTTTTAGAGGAGGATGCTTAACATGGGGGAATTTCCTGTCGGTCTGGGAGGTTTTCTGACATTTATCCAGGTTTTTTTCGCGGTAATTATCGGTCTTTATTTTTGGAATTTACTAAAGGTTCAGAATGGGAACAAGAGTGCGGTTGAAAAAGAGTCCAGAAAAGAAATTGAGAAACTTCAGCGAATGCGTTCCATATCATTAACCGAACCCCTTTCTGAAAAAACCCGCCCGACCAGTTTTTCTGAAGTCATTGGTCAGGGAGAGGGTTTAAAATCACTGCGGGCAGCTCTCTGCGGCCCTAACCCGCAACACGTGATTATCTATGGACCTCCCGGTGTTGGAAAAACTGCCGCCGCCCGGGTGGTGATGGAAGAGGCAAAAAAGAATTCCTGCTCGCCATTCAGGCCCGACGCTAATTTTATCGAGATAGACGCTACCACGGCACGTTTTGATGAACGCGGCATCGCCGACCCGCTGATTGGGTCTGTGCATGATCCGATTTACCAGGGCGCTGGTCCGATGGGTATCGCAGGCATTCCCCAGCCTAAAGCGGGAGCAGTGACTAAGGCCCACGGAGGCATGCTTTTTATCGACGAAATAGGGGAACTCCATCCCATTCAGCTGAATAAATTGCTTAAAGTAATGGAGGACCGCAAGGTAGTCCTGGAAAGCGCCTATTACAGCTCGGAGGATAACAATATCCCGAGCCATATCCACGACATCTTCCAAAACGGGCTGCCGGCTGATTTCCGCATGGTAGGGGCTACAACCAGGGACGCTGAGCATATATCTCCCGCCATCCGTTCCCGCTGCCTGGAGATATATTTTCGCCAGCTCCTGCCTGACGAGATTGAAAAAATAGCCAATAACGCAGCTGATAAAATAAACATTCCGCTCCAGCCGGGGGCCCTGGATGTTGTCAAAAAATACGCTACTAACGGGCGTGAGGCAGTTAATATTATTCAGATTGCCGCCGGGATTGCCATTACTGAAGAGAGAGAAGAAATCCACGCTACCGACATTGAATGGGTGGTCCAAAGCGGCCAGTACTCACCCAGGCCGGAGAAAAGAATTCCGTCACGGCCGCAGGTGGGAGTGGTTAACGGCCTGGCTGTTTATGGCCCGAACCTGGGTATATTGCTGGAAGTGGAAGCTAATGCGATTCCGGCGGTGCACGGACAGGGCCGGCTGACGGTAACCGGCATGGTCGACGAGGAAGAGATCGGCGGCGGCGGCCGCACAGTGCGGCGTAAAAGCATGGCTAAAAGTTCGGTGGAAAATGTCCTGACCGTACTCAGACGGACATTGGAGATAGATCCCCGTGACTATGATCTGCATGTGAATTTTCCGGGCGGCGCTCCTGCCGATGGACCATCCGCCGGCATCACAATAGCAACAGCAATCTATTCGGCAATCATGGGTGTTCCCGTTGATAACAAGGTAGCCATGACCGGAGAAATATCTATCCGCGGCCTGGTTAAGCCAATCGGCGGGGTGGTGGCAAAAGTTGAGGCAGCGCGCCAGGCGGGCGCCACAAAGGTTGTGATCCCGGCAGAAAATTATCAGGATCTTTTTAAGGAATTACAGGGAATCAAAGTGATCCCGGTGGAGAGGCTGGATGAGGTGTTCCGCGCTGCTTTAATGAAGAAGTCAAAAGGGAGAAAACTGGGATTAAACACACCGTCCCCGCTGGATATACTGGGCGCCGGTTTTGGCCCGGGGCAAACCATTTCATAACAAAACCGGGTTCAGGTGATATATACTTATTACTGAAAAAATCTGTAGCATAACTAATTTAGCGTAAATCTCTGTGCGCAATACGCAACTTCTCCAAAAACCCGGCTGAGGCCGGGTTTGTACTATTTGCGGTAATTATTACTATAGCGGTATTTTTGACATCTATGATAAAATAAATCTGTATGTTCCTGCACTAAATGAATAACACAATATAGAAAAGGAGGTGCAGCTTTGAGATCGGAAATTAAGATTCTCCCCCTGCTGCCTTTAAGGGGATTGCTCGTTTTTCCGTACATGGTTATTCACCTGGATGTCGGCCGCACCAAATCGGTGCAGGCAATTGAAGAGGCTATGATTCATGACAGGATCATTTTTCTGGCCACTCAGAGGGAAGCTCAGACCGATGAGCCGGGTGTGGACGATGTTTTTCAAATTGGCACCGTCGCTGAGGTTAAGCAGCTTTTAAAATTGCCCGGCGGGACAATACGGGTGCTGGTCGAAGGGCTCGCCAGAGCTAAAATTAACCGCTTTGTGACATATGAGCCATATTTCCAGGTAGAAATTGAACAATACTCGGAAGATTTTAAAAAGACCAGTGAGATCGAGGCTTTGATGCGCAGCCTGGTATACCAGTTTGAACAGTATGTCAAGCTGTCAAAGCGTATTCCTCCTGAAACAGTTGTTTCAGTGGTCAACCTGGAGGAACCGGGACGGCTGGCCGATATTGTAGCTTCGCACCTGTCGTTGCGTGTAGAAGATAAACAGGGCATTCTTGAGGCCGTTGATATTGTCACCAGACTGGAAAAAATGTGTGCCATAGTGGCTAAAGAGCTGGAAATTGTCGAGCTTGAGCGCAAGATCAACATTCGCGTGCGCAAGCAGATGGAAAAAACACAGAAGGAGTATTACCTTCGCGAACAGATGAAGGCGATCCAGAAGGAACTGGGCGAAAAAGATGAGCGGGTAGCCGAGGGTGAAGAGCTGCGGGAGAAAATTGCCAAAGCTAAATTCCCGAAAGAGGTGGAGGAGAAGGCGCTCAAGGAAGTGGAACGCCTGGAAAAGATGCCCCCTATGGCTGCTGAGGCAGCAGTTGTGCGCAACTATCTGGACTGGCTGCTATCGCTGCCCTGGAATAAGGGAACGAGAGATCGTTTGGATCTAAAAGCAGCAGAGGGCATACTGGATGAGGACCATTACGGCTTAAAGACAGTTAAAGAGCGGATCCTGGAATACCTGGCCATCCGCAAGCTGGCCAAAAAGATGAAGGGGCCGATCATTTGCTTCGTGGGGCCGCCGGGTGTGGGTAAAACTTCCCTGGGCCGCTCTATTGCCCGTGCCCTGGAACGTAAATTTATCCGGATGTCCCTGGGCGGTGTCAGAGACGAAGCGGAGATCCGCGGCCACCGGCGCACCTATGTGGGCGCCATGCCCGGCCGGATCATCCAGGGCATTCGCCAGGCCGGTTCCAAAAACCCGGTCTTTCTGCTGGACGAAATCGACAAGATGAGTATGGATTTTCGCGGGGACCCGTCAGCGGCGCTTCTTGAGGTGCTCGATCCGGAGCAGAATAATACTTTCAGTGACCACTACATTGAAGCTCCTTTTGACCTGTCCAACGTAATGTTCATCACTACGGCCAATGTGCAGCAGAACATTCCCCGTCCCCTGCAGGACAGGATGGAGGTCATTTACCTGTCGGGGTACACTGAAGAGGAAAAGGTGCAGATAGCCATCAGGCACCTGCTGCCCAAGCAAATAAAAGAACATGGTCTCAGCAAAGAAATGCTGAGGGTATCTGAAAACGCCATCCGGAAAATAATCCGGGAATACACCCGCGAGTCAGGCGTCCGTAATCTGGAAAGACAGATTGCTACGATCTGCCGTAAGACTGCGCACCGGGTTGTCACCGACAAGATCAAGAAACTCCGTGTGACCTCCCAGAATTTGGATCAGTTTCTGGGATCACCACGTTTCCGCTATGGCGTCGCCGAGTTGGATGACCAGGTCGGAGTGGCGACAGGTTTGGCCTGGACAGAAGTAGGCGGAGAGACCCTTGTTATCGAAGTCTCTATTTATAAGGGCACAGGCCGTCTTACATTAACCGGCAAGCTGGGAGATGTGATGAAAGAATCGGCCCAGGCCGGGTACAGTTATATCCGCACCCGTGCCGTCGAATTAGACATAGACGAAGATTTATACGACAAGCAGGATATCCACATCCACATCCCGGAAGGGGCGATTCCCAAGGACGGCCCCTCTGCCGGCATAACTATGGCCTCCGCTCTTGCTTCGGCGATTACCGGCCGGAAGGTGCGTCATGATGTGGCGATGACTGGAGAAATCACTCTGCGCGGCAGGATTCTGCCGATTGGCGGAGTCAAGGAAAAAGTGCTGGCAGCTCACCGGGCTGGTATAAAAACCGTGATTCTGCCCAAAGATAATAAAAAGGATCTAGATGAGATTCCGAAAAAAGTCAAGGACAAAATGAAATTTGTTCTGGTTGACCACATGGACCAGGTGCTGGAAATAGCTCTTACTGAAAAGGAATATGTACCGGCGCCTATAACGGCTGACGCGCCGGTGATGCCGCAGCCGCCGGCTTACACGCCGTCTGTGCTAAACGGGGAGGGTACCCAGATTCCTTCATGAGAATAAACGATGCTGAATTTGTTACCAGTGCGGTTAAAACCGCTGACTACCCGGCCGGGGAGCTTCCGGAAGTGGCCCTGGCCGGGCGTTCTAATGTAGGGAAGTCATCACTGTTAAACAAACTTGTCAACAGAAAAGGACTCGCCCGCACCAGCAACACCCCCGGTCGCACCCGCCTGATCAACTTTTTCAGAGTAAACGGTGTTTTCCACCTTGTTGATTTGCCCGGCTACGGTTACGCCAAAGTTTCGCTGCGAGAGAAGGACAGCTGGCGTAAAATGGTGGAAGGCTACCTGAACACCAGAATTAATCTGCGAGGCATTGTGCTGCTGATCGACAGCCGCCACCCGCCTACCGCCCAGGATATCCAAATGTACGACTGGCTGAAGTACCGTGGTGTGAACGCCGTGGTCGTGGCCACGAAAGCGGATAAAAATTCCCGCTCCAGGCTGTTGCAGTCCTTAAAAGTCATCCGGGCCGCCCTGCCTCTGGCAGAGGGGGACCAGTTGGTGCCTTTCTCAGCCGAAACCGGCCAGGGCCGGGAAGAACTGCTTGAAATAATTGGCCGCTGGGTAGAAAAATGAGCCATTCCATCGGGGACATACCTCGACCCCAAAGGAATACCAGTAAGAGAGGTGTGTCCCCATTCCTCTGTCTGGTATCTTATTGTGACAAACTTAATCCCGGGGCTTTGCCCAGGGATTGAGTTAAACCGTCAAAATACATCATTGATACTGGACAAGTTTGTTTCACCTTATTTGCTGCGGGAGGTTCCTGTTAATAGCAGCAGCAAAAATAATCCAATACCCGGCAAAGAGAACACCATTAAAGAAGCAATGGCAATAAACATTTCGCCGGTAGCAAAACGGGTAGTAAATGCTGTAAATATACTAAAAAGGATTAGCCCCACAGCCACCGCATAGCCTAAGGCGCGTATTTTATTCATACCGTATTTATTATGGGTTTCCCTGGTCAGTATGCTGTAAGTTAATATGGCTCCGCCGGCAACAATAAAGATGGTACTGCCTATAACAGGGACAACGTCCTCTTTCATGAAATAGAGCATAATGGCTGTGTATAATCCAAATAGCATTAGCAATACTCCGGCAACAATGCCGGCAGTGGAAATACGGGTTGTCATTGATGAATACACCCCTTGTTTCGCAGAATCTTGACCGACCCGGCGCATATCATCCACCAAGCCGCTCAAATCACCCATTGAAATCACTGCTTCTTTAAAAGCCTGCTCATCATCCAGACCCAGGGATTTGATATCGTCAATTTTTTCTTTCAGGTTGGTTACCAGTTCCTCTTTGAGATCATAAAGCTGTTGACTGGCTCCAACCCCGGCAAACAGGTTGTCAATATAGGCAATTATTTTTTTATTTATGGGATTATCATTCCTTGCCATCTTCAAGCCCCCCTTTCAGCAATTTATCTAAAACTTCTTTGGCAAAGTTCCAATCCACTAAGTTCTGCTGATACACTTCCTTACCTCTGGCGGTAATGTGATAATATTTGCGCCTGCCGCCCTGAGATTCATCTCCCCAATAGGAAACGATCAAATCATCTTGCTCCAAACGGCGAAAAGCAGTGTAGAGAGTGGCCTCCTTCAATTCATATTGATGACCGCTCAAGGCTATTACTTTCTTGTATATTTCATACCCATAGCTGTCACCCTGGCGCAGGACATTCAAGATAATGGTATCGGTATGGCCGCGAATAAGGTCGTTTGAAATTGTGCCGCTCACTTTATACTGGCCTCCTTAAAATCAAAGGGTAACAATCAAGATTAAACAGAAGCTTTTGAATTAAAGCCTGAATCTTTGGGAAAACTTTTCTGCCTAAAAACGGATAATACAATCATGATCAGCATGAACAAAATCTGCAAGGAAATAAATAGCAGCACAAGTCCACCGTCAGCAAACCCGCCCACAAAATGCGTCTCCTCTACTTTTGCAAGTATAGAGAACATTTGTCCGATACCTCCAAAACCGGTGCTCAGGGTAATTAGCAGAACGAAAATCCACTTAAAAAGCACCCATTTATACTTAAAAAAGCCCCAGTTGGAGAAAATACCATAGATAATTCCTTGAATTACCGCAAATATGGCTGCCGGCATAACAATTTTTTGATACAGCTCAGGCACTAATGGAGCGATGATTAAAAATTCATTTTCTGTTAATTGGAAAAAGCATATTGCAGCCAAACCCAATATACACACTACTGAGCCAAACCATACGCTTATTGCTGAAATATGGAGAACGCGCATCCACTTCATACCTGTCTTGTTCAATTTCATTGCCCTATTTCCTCCCTGCCGTTATTAAAGCGAAGCCGGGTCGTTAGCTTTGCTTCGTATCATTAAGTATATCATACTAAATAGTACTATGGCTGTCAATGTAATATATTAAAATATCTAAAGCAGAGGGAGGGCAGGCCCAGGTGAAAAACCCCAGGTAATTTGCAGGATAAAAGGCAGTAAAAAAAATTCTTATGCCACTGTTCGGTAATTGAAATAGAGATCGCGGAACTGTACCGCGAATTCGAGGTTGATTTCCGAACTAATTTATTAAAATGCCCGCTTTGCCGTGAATCAGATGAATTGGTATGATCGATATGAACATCAAGGATTACAGCGATGGACAGAAGAAAAAGGGAGCAGCGGTACGGTACAATTCATAAATAAATGTGTCGTCTTATTAAATCAATATCATCAAGGAGTCCCTTGAGTCGAAGCCAAGTGTGTTATAATCCCTCATGGGAAACAAATCCATTTGAATTTCTGCCATAGTTATGCACCTCGCTTGTTTTTTTGGGTTTTGTTGTGATACTACCTGATTCCACAAGCGCAGGTGCATTTCCTATTTATGGCTTATTAAACTCTAAACTTATGAACAGGCTCTTTAAGTCTTA
>JAQVXL010000058.1 GCA_028709235.1 Desulfotomaculaceae bacterium | reverse complement strand
ACGTTTAGTTAATTCCGGAATGCCCGGTAAGCCCCTAGAATAATTCCGCAGTCAAATTTTAATAAGCTCATAACCCGACCAGGCTTTACCCTCCGGCAGGCATTTGCGGGCATGGGCCAGCTGCGGCATCTCAAATGGATCTTCTTTAAAATGCTCCAGGCAGCCGTGGCGCTTTTTCAACAAGTACAGCTGCCGGTAAGCTTCCGCGTCTACCGCCAGCTGCTCTGAGCCCTGATGAAAATGCCGGCTTTTTCAGCCCTGCCCATGTGCGGCCCGCCTGTAATGAAAGCGTTCCTGCCGTCAATAAGCGTCAAATCCGGCGGCACGGCCAGGCTTATTTCCGGTATTATTTGTTTCAGGTGTCCGTCCCGGTGCAGGGGATACCTGTCCAGGGGATGCATAAACCCTACCGCCAGCTTCAGGCCGAAGGTGAAATCTGATATGTGATGAGTCTTCAGGTTGGCCAGTGATGCCACAATTTTTTTTGTGGTTTCTTTCTTTTTTACTTGGCCATCGCCTCTTTTTTTAGTTCTGCCGGCATTTTCTCAATAGCATACCGCAGGGCCGTGCGGGGCATCGTTTTTTTGTTCTTCATGACATAGTCAAATACTTCTTTTTGATTTCTGCGGCTGGCTTCTTTCAGCATCCAACCGTAGCCTTTGCGCACCAGGTCATCCTGGTCCAAAAGCAGGATATCGGCAATCTCACAAATGTCTTTTAAGAATTTTCCCTGCCTGGCGGGGATAATGAGCGATACGGCTGACGCGCGACGCACCCAGCGGTTTTTCGACTCGGCCCATGCTTTTAATCTGGATAAATATTCGGGGTGCATTTCAATAAAAGCGCCGACTGTGTGATTGCAAAGGGTATCGCACGACGCCCAGTTGCTGACATAATTATTTATCCATTTTTCAAATACCACAAAGTCCCCCGGCTCATACTGCTTGCAAATAAAATACGACCAGTTGCAGGCAATAAAGGATTCTTCCATATATCCCGACTGCCATAACTCCTCGCATAATCTAAAAATCTCAGCTTTGCTCTTGTTCTTAATACTTTTAAAGTGTTCTTTTCCGATCCTGCTGACCACAGCTGTCTTTACGCCATAAACAACTACATTTTCTTTAAAAAACCTTTTTCCCGACTCTCTTGTGTGTTCATCGCTGTTTTCCTGTAATTCCCGGCGGATTTTTTCAATGATATTGTCCACCCATACACCCACTCCCATAAAATTACATCTGATATTTGACTGCCGCATCCCAGGCATTTGTTTTTGTCGCGAAGATAATCCAATTCTATCGCCTGTTCTTTGGCTTGTTTTTTAATATCTGCTTGTGGGCGCCAAGGGAGCCCATCATGTCGATTATTTTTTGCTTTTCTGACTGAGCCGGCGTCATCGTGCTTTTTCGCTCAACAAAGGCCATCTCGTTTTGCAGTTTTTTATAGTTATTAAATCTTTTGACGGACAACAACCCGTCCTCGATCGCCTTCTTCACCGCACACTTCGGCTCAGATTCATGCCGGCAGTCTCTGAAATAGCAATTTCGGGCATACTCCTCGATGTCTGCAAATGACTTTGCTAAGTCAGCGCCGGCCACCTGAATCTCCCTCATGCCCGGCGTGTCAATGACCACGCCTCCGCCCGGTAGAACCAGCAGTTGCCTGTGGGTAGTCGTATGCCTGCCCCTGTCGTCGTCTTCCCTGACCTCCCTTGTGGTCAGCACTTCCCCGCCCATGAGCCTGTTGATCAAAGTTGACTTGCCCACACCTGACGAACCGATAAAGGCTATTGTCTTCCCCTTTTTAAGGTACTTGCTGATACCGCGATTTCCACCCTCACTCATGCTCGAAGTCACAACCACGTCCACACCAAAAGCCACCGAATCTAGCTCAACCAGCTTTTCCTCTATGTCATCGCACAAGTCTGCCTTAGTGAGCACGATTACCGGCGTTGCCATGCTGTCCCAGGCAATCGCAAGATAGCGTTCAATACGCCGCAGGTTATAGTCTTTGTTCAGCGACATGCAGATAAAAACCGTGTCGATGTTGGCGGCAATGACCTGGCGCTCATGTCCCGTTCCCGCCGCTTTTCGCTCAAAACTGCTATTACGGGTCAGGATGGTGTTTATCACAGCGCTGCCGCTTCTGTCATCTTCCCGGTCAACCAGCACCCAGTCGCCAACAACCGGGTAATCAGCCACGGCTGACGCCGCATATACTAACTTTCCCGAGACCACGGCGCGCGCCTCACCGCCGGCTGTGATCACTTTGTACATGTCCCTGTGCTGGACCGAAACCCTGGCCAAATGGAAGCCGGCGCCGTATGCCCCGGCTTCCCGGGTATACTCTTCGGACAGCCCTATTTCAGATAAATCTATATTGCTCATTGGAAACGTCATATTAACGCCGCCTCCCCCCAGGAATGAAGCTTCCCTATCTATACCATAACTTTTTTCGATAATGAATTAATATACCCTGCAAGTTGAATGAAATCGCAAGAATAAAAGTTGACAATAAAAATGTTTCACTATTACTTTTAACCACCCTGTGGTAAAAAAGTGCCGCCCTTTTCGGGGCGACACTTCCTGGTATACTTGTGACTATATCTTTATCTCAATCCCGCTTTCTTTTCCATCAGCGCCCGCACTTTCAGCGGCAGGCCGAAAAGGTTGATAAAGCCCTCGGCGTCGCTCTGGTTGTATATTTCGTCCCGGCTGAAGGTGGAAAGCTCCTGGTTGTAAAGCGAATACGGAGATTTTGAGCCGGCCGGGGTGCAGTTCCCCTTGTAGAGCTTCATCCGCACGGTACCGGTAACGGTCTTCTGCGTGCTGTCAACAAAGGCGTCCAGAGCTTCCCGCAGTGGGGAGAACCAGACCCCGTCGTAAACCAGCTCCGCGTAACGGACCGCCACGATTTCCTTGAAATGCAGGGTCACGCGGTCGAGAGTTAATAGCTCCATTTCACGATGGGCGTTGAAAAGCACGGTGCCGGCAGGTGTTTCATAAACACCGCGTGACTTCATCCCGACCAGACGGTTTTCCACCATGTCCACGATTCCCACACCGTTCTGCCCGGCGATTTCGTTCAGCTTTTCAATAAGGGCCACCGGATCAAGCGCCGCTCCGTCCAGCTTGACCGGGATACCCTGTTCAAAAACTATTTCCACGTAGGTCGGTTTGTCCGGGGCTTTGGCAGGTGGGGTGATCAGGAGCAGCACTTCATCGAGCGGCTCATTCCAAGGGTCCTCCAGGTCCGCTCCCTCGTGGCTCAGGTGCCACATGTTGCGGTCCAGGCTGTAAGGGCGAGCCTTGGTAACCGGCACGGGGATGCCCCTGGCGCCGGCGTAATCGATGGCGTCTTCCCGGGAGCGAATATCCCACTCCCGCCAGGGGGCGACTATTTTCAAGTCGGGCGCCAGCGCTTTGATCCCCAGTTCAAAGCGGACCTGGTCGTTTCCCTTGCCAGTGGCGCCATGCGCGATAGCCTCGGCCCCTTCCTTTCTTGCTATTTCCACCATCTTCTTCGATATCAGAGGGCGGGCCATCGATGTCCCTAGCAGGTATTTGCCTTCGTAAATGGCGCCGGCTTTCAGCGTGGGAAATATATACTCCTCGGCAAATTCCCGTCTGGCATCCTCAATGTAAATTTTACTGGCGCCGGTATTAATTGCTTTTTCATTCAAATGTTCCAGTTCTTCCTTCTGGCCCAGGTCGACTGTCAGGGCAATAACCTCGTAACCATAATTCTCTTTCAGCCAGGGAATAATAATCGATGTATCCAAACCACCAGAGTAAGCCAGCACTACCTTCGGCATATGTATAACATCTCCTTAATTTAAAATTTATCATTTTAGTAGTTAAATTCCAGCAGACTATAACAGCATGGCCAGGACTGCTTTCTGAGCATGCAGGCGGTTTTCCGCCTCATCCCAGACCACCGAGTGCGGCCCGTCAATAATTTCATCCACTACCTCTTCACCCCGGTGAGCCGGCAGGCAATGCAGGAATATGTAATCGGGCCGGGCATGGCTGACCAGCACCGGATTGACCTGGTAGGGGGCAAAGACACGGGCACGCAGTGCCCGCTCAATTTCCTGTCCCATGCTGGCCCATACGTCAGTGACAACCACATCAGCGCCGGTCACAGCCTCCACCGGGTCTGTGATAATGTCGATCCGGGCGCCGGTGGCATTCGCGTCCTCCCGGGCCTGGCGCACCACGGCTTCATCCGGCTTGTAACCATCCGGCGCCGCCACCGCGATATCCATACCCACCTTGGCGCTGCCGATCAGGAGGGAGTGGCAGACATTGTTGCCGTCACCGACATAGGCCATCTTAAGACCTTTCAGCCGGCCCTTTTTCTCCAAAATGGTCTGCAGATCGGCCAGGATCTGGCAGGGATGCTGCATATCGGTGAGCCCGTTTATCACAGGGATACTGGCATACTCCGCCAACTCCTCCACTTCAGTATGTTCGAAAGTCCGAATCATAATCCCGCTCAGGTAGCGGGACAAGACCCTGGCAGTATCCTGTACAGTCTCACCCCGCCCAAGCTGGAGGTCATTGGAGTTTAAAAACAGCGAATAACCACCCAACTGATACATGCCCACCTCAAAGGAAACCCGGGTGCGGGTGGAAGACTTATAGAAGATCATGCCCAAAGTCTTACCCTGGAGGAAGGCATGGGGAATATTTTTCTTTTGCTTCTCTTTTAAATCCCCGGCCAGCTCCAGTATGGCCGCTATCTCTTCCGGCGTAAAATCATGCAGGCATATCAGGTCGCGTCCCTTTAAATCAACTTTACCAGGCCCCAAAATTACCCCCCTCTTTTCTTACAATGATCTATATACTGTCCATTACTCCATCCAGGATGCCTATCGCCTGCCTCACTTCTGTGGAACTAACGATAAGGGGAGGAATAAAACGGAGCACATGGCCGCCCACACAGTTGATTAGAAGTCCTTTTTCCTGGCAGGCGTCCACTATTTTCTTTCCTTCTATTGAGAGCTCCATGCCAACTAACAGGCCCTTCCCCCTGATATCCTTGACGTATTCGTACTTTTCACGCAGCTTCTCCAGTTCGCTGTACAGGATCTCTCCCACAGTATTAGTATACTCCACTACCTCACCCTCGATTATCTCCTCGAGTGTAGCCAGGGCTGCCGCGCAGGCCAGCGGGTTGCCGCCGAAAGTTGAGGCATGATCACCGGGCTGAAAGACTTTGGCCGCCTCTCCCCTGGCCAGCATGGCGCCGATGGGGAAACCACCGCCGAGGGCTTTGGCCAGTGTTATTATATCAGGCTTCACATCGTAATGCTCGTAAGCAAACAAGCGCCCGGTGCGGCCGATCCCGGTCTGTACCTCGTCAAAAATCAACAGCGCCCCAAATTTTTTGCAGAGTTTCTTCACTCCGTTTATGTACTCTTTGGCAGCAACGTTCACTCCCCCCTCACCCTGGATGGTCTCCAGCATAACCGCGCAGGTTTCGGGGCCAACAGCCTCAGTCAAGGCCTGCAGGTCGTTAAACGGCACATACTTGAAGCCCCCGGGCAGCGGCTCAAAGCCTTTCTGATACTTGGGCTGCCCGGTGGCTGTAATAGTCGCCAGCGTCCGGCCGTGAAAAGAATTATGGGCGGTAATAATCTCTACCTTTTCCGAACCGTGCTTGAGCTTGGCGTACTTGCGGGCCAGCTTTATCGCCGCTTCATTGGCCTCGGCGCCGCTGTTGCAGAAAAAGGCTTTGTCCATGACGCTGTTCTCCACCAGCATTTTAGCCAGCAGCGCCTGGGGCTCAATGTAGTATAAATTGGAGCAGTGCATAAGCTTTTTGGCCTGTTCGCAAATCGCTTCCACAACCGCCAGGTTGCAGTGCCCCAGAGCGTTTACAGCAATGCCGCTGACAAAGTCCAGGTATTCCTTGCCGTCAGCGTCCCACAGCCGTGCCCCGTCTCCCTTCACCGGGGCCAGGGGGATCCTCCCGTAGTTGCGCATCAGGTATTTATCGCCAAGCTTAACGATATCTTTCGTATTCATAACACACCTCCATGTATTCCTCATTTTTCAACCGCCCAATCGGAGACATTCCTCGGTTTACAGAGGTGTGTCCCCTTTCCTATGTCAGAGTATCATTTCTCCACCATTGTACCTATACCCTTATCCGTAAACAACTCCAAAAGAATTGAATGCAGCTCTCTTCCATCCAGGATATGCGTATTCTTAACTCCGCCGGCTAAGGCGTCCAGGCAGCATTCTACCTTAGGAATCATTCCTCCCTCAATTATTCCCCGGTCAATCAATGAAGATATTTCATCCGCCTTCAGCGCCGAAAACAGGGAGGCCGGGTCGGAGCGATCCGCCATGATCCCTTCCACATCAGTGAGAATAATTAATTTATCTGCGCCCAGGGCTGCGGCCAGCCGTCCGGCCGCGTAATCCCCGTTAACATTGTAGCCCTGCCCGTCCTGGCCCACCGCCACCGGCGCCACCACCGGGATGTATCCCTCAGAAATAACAGTGGAGACGATCTTGGGATTCACCTTGCTGATATCTCCCACAAAGCCAATGTCGGCCATTTCTTCAGCGCCTTCGGGCGTGCGCACCTTCCTGTATTTTTTTACCGCCTCAAAAAGGTCCCCGTCCTTGCCGGACAGGCCTACCGCCTTACTCCCGATGCGGTTGATCCTGGTTACGATCTCCTTATTTATCTTACCCACCAGGACCATTTCAACGATTTCCATTGTTTCCTTATCTGTGACCCGCAGCCCGCCAACAAAGCGGGATTCCTTGCCCACTCTTTTCAGCATGTCCGTTATTTCCGGACCGCCGCCGTGTACTATCACCGGGTTCATGCCCACATATTTCATCAGCACCGTGTCAGTAAGCACGGCTTCTTTCAGTTCCGCATTCAGCATGGCATGCCCGCCATATTTTATTACAACGGTCTTCCCGTAAAACTTCTTAATATAGGGCAAAGCTTCCACCAGCACAGCCGCCCGATCCGAATATTTTAACAAAACCGCATCCCCCAATTCAGCTGTCGTCTTAATCACGTTCTATAATCGGCGTTTATTTTAACATAATCGTACGAAAGGTCACAGCCCCAGGCCGTAGCGCCGCACCCGCCGGACTTGAAGTCAAGCGTAATCGTGACAGTGTCTGCCTGCAACACCTCCAGGGCCAACTCTTCGCAGAATTCCAGGGAACCGCCGTCCCTGGCCACCTGCACCTCTCCGAGGAAGATGTCAAACTTATCCGGAGCGAAACTGGCGCCGGAATATCCGGCCGCGCAGATCACCCGGCCCCAGTTGGCGTCATTGCCGAAAACCGCTGCCTTGACCAGGCTCGAACCGGCCACCGAGCGAGCAGCAAGGCGGGCGTCCCGTTCTGTTGCAGCGCCCAGCACCTTTACTTCGATCATTTTGGTAGCTCCCTCGCCGTCCCTTGCTATAGCCTTGGCCAGACTGGTGCAGACCGCGGTCAGGGCGTCCCTGAAATATATATAATCAACGCTTTCGTCTTGGATAGCTTTATTGCCGGCCATACCGTTGGCCAGGATCACAGCCATATCGTTCGTGCTGCTGTCGCCGTCAACGGTGATCATATTGAAACTGAGATTTGCGGCATGCTTCAACGCCTTTTTCAGACAGGTGACAGACACCGCCGCGTCGGTCGTTATAAAGCACAGCATCGTGGCCATGTCCGGGTGGATCATGCCTGATCCCTTGGCCGTGCCGCCGATAGTGACTACTTTCCCGCCAAGTTCCAGCTGCACAGCCGCCTCCTTCGAGTAAGTATCCGTAGTCATAATAGCCTGTGCCGCCAGGTGGCCCCCATCCGGCGAAATCTGCCCGGCCGCCGCCCGGACGCCGGGCAGCACCTTATCCATCGGCATCTTCTTGCCGATGACACCGGTAGACGCCACCAGCACCTCATCTACCGGGATGCCGAGCACAACTGCCGCCTCGGCGGCCATGTCCAGCGCGTCTCTCATCCCCTGCTCCCCGTTGCAGGCATTGGCATTGCCGCTGTTCACAACCACAGCCCGGGCATTTCCCGCCGCCAGCCTTTCCATAGAAATAATTACCGGGGCCGCCTTGACCCTGTTCAGGGTAAAAACCCCGGCAGCCGCAGCTGGAACTGAGGAATATATGACGGCAACATCACGTTTATCCGCTTTTTTTATAGCCGCGCAGGCGGTCCCGGCTAAAAACCCGGCCGGCGTTGTTACACCACCCTGTACGGTCTCAAAGTTCAGGTTTTTATCTCCCATCGATCCTGCCTCCAGTAATAATCTCCCTCTTACGGGTACAGCCCTGGTCCGGCAAGAGCGGTGTCCTCGGGCAGATTACAGATGATATTCATGTTCTGCACCGCCTGTCCCGAAGCCCCCTTGACCACGTTATCGATGGCCGTTATAACAATAACCCGCCCGGTCCGCGCATCCACCGTCAGCCCAATGTCGCAGTGATTTGTTCCAGCAACCCACTTGGTCTGGGGCAGCGTCCCATCCGGCAGCACCCGTACAAAAAATTCATCCTTATAATATTCCCGGTACAGCTGGCGGAGCTGTTCCGCACCGGCGCCAGACGACAGCCTGGCATAAACAGTGCTGAGAATGCCTCTGGTTACCGGCAGCAGGTGAGGGGTGAAAGTAACAGTAATCTGCTCACCCACGATCCTGCTCAATATCTGCTCAATTTCGGGAGTGTGACGGTGAGCGGCGACGTTGTACGCTTTAAAATTCTCATTGACCTCGCAATAGTGGGAACCCAGGGAAAGCCCCCGGCCTGCTCCCGATACACCCGACTTGGAGTCTACAACAATGCTTCCGGTGTCGATAAGCTTCTGCTTCAGCAGGGGCGCCAGAGCCAGGATGGCGCTGGTAGGATAGCAGCCGGGGTTGGCAACCAGCCAGGCTTCTTTGATTTTTTCCCGGTTAACTTCCGGCAACCCGTAAACAGCCTGAGGCAGCAGATCCTTTGCCTTGTGCTCAACCTTGTACCAGCTTTCATATACCTGGAAATCTGTGAAACGAAAGTCCGCGCCCAAATCGATCAACTTTTTGCCGCTCCGCGCCGCTTCATGCGCCACCGGCATGGCGTGCCCGTGCGGCAGTGCCACAAAAACGACATCCGAGACATCAAAAATTTTAGCCAGGTCCGCTTCTTCGCAAGTTAAATGGCTGTATTTAAACAGATGTGGGTATACTTCGCTCATTGGCATCCCGATATAGCTCCTGGTGGTCAGCGCCACGAGCTCTACCTCCGGGTGACGGTACAAGATGCGCACCAGCTCTGAGCCGGTATAGCCGGTAGCCCCGATAATACTTACTTTAATAGTCATTAAATCACCTCATGCCCCGAAATAGAAACATTGGCCGGCTTTCGAATATACCACGGCCGCCAATATTTATAATTATACAATTATATGCATAATAATACAACAATAAATTGCGTAAATGAACTGCCCCGGCAGCGTTACCGGGGCTAAACTTTTATTATTTATTGTTCTATGTAGCACATTTTTATCCTTCTAAAATTATTAATTAAACTGTTGCATATCAAGGGTTTCCAAGAACTTTCTCACCAGTTCAGGATCAAACTGGATCCCGGCCCACCGCTTAAGTTCAGCTATAGCTTCAGTATAAGATAAAGCCTTACGGTGCGGGCGATCGCTGGTCATGGCGTCGAAAGCGTCGGCTATGGCCAGTATGCGGCACTCCAAGGGGATTTCCTCTCCTTTTAAACCCATTGGATAACCCTCACCGTTCCACCATTCGTGGTGTTTTAAAATCCAGTCTGCGATAATTACCAGTTCAGGCGCCGACTGTGCTATACGGTGGCCGATCTCGCAATGCCGCTTCATTTCATTTTTTTCTAAAACAGTAAGGGGACCGGGTTTAAATAAAATGCTGTCAGACATGCATATATTGCCGATGTCATGAAACTTGGCCAGAAGACACAGGTCATCCAATTTTTGCCTGGTAAAATAAACAGCCCTGCCCAGGTCCGACACTAAGAGCGGCAGTCGTTCGGCATGGTTCTCTGATTTATATTCCTTTGCTTCCATCGCTTTTTCCAGTGTTTTCACGACAGCGCTTCGTTTGATCTTGCTCTGGGTCAGCTTTTCCCGGTACATGTTTTTATCGGCCTCCTTATGAAGAGCCCGCAGATTCAGAGAATTTTTAGTAGTGGCAAACCCCACGGAAAAGCTCAGAGGCAACCAGGAATTTGCGGCATTGTATTTCTCTACAGCATTGAGAATCCTGTAGTATGCATTTTCGGCAGGGGCCAGGCCGCAGTTAGGAAGAATAACGGCAAACTCGTCGCCGCCAATCCGTGCGATAACATCGCTGTCACGCAGAGAGCTTTTCAATACACCCGCGGCAGCTATTAGCAGCGCGTCCCCACTGTCGTGACCGAAGGAATCATTAATAATTTTGAGTCCATCCACATCACAAATAATCATACTTATCTGGTCATAGCCGGCCTTTTCTATACGTTCCATTTCGTTCTCAAAGTAGAAGCGGTTGTACAGACCGGTAAGGGGATCGCGCAAGCTCTGAATTTTCAGACGTTCTTCCATCTGTTTGCGCTCGGTAATATCCATAATGATACTCCGCAGGCCAACTGGCCGGCCGTCTTTAATAACGGGATTTGAATGTATCATTATGGGGAAAGTAGAACCATCCTTCCTGCGTGCTGTATATTCAACCATACCTACGTTTTCCCCTTTTAATAACCGCGCAATATTCAACGCAGCCCTCTCCCGGTCTTCAGGAGCTACATAGTCAATAACCCTGATCCCTTTCTCATAATCTTCCTTGGTACATCCGAAAAATTCACAACAATTATTGTTCCCATATTTAATTATCCCTTCGTGATCCGCTTCGAAAACAACTTCCGGCAGCGAATCAGCCAGCTCACGGTATTTTGCCTCACTCGCCTTGATTTGCTCCTCCGCCAGTTTCTGCCTGGTGATGTCAATCAACTGACCAAGGATAGCCGGGCGGCCGGAATATTCAATAAGCGAAAAGTAACCCTGCAGGCAGCGTACTTCCCCGCTGCGGTGGAAAGCTTTAAACTCGTAAGAGTCCGGCACATCTTCTCCGGCCAGACGGCGCCTGGCACTGTCCAGCACCCTGGCTGTGTCTGCCGGGTGAATTTGTTCAGTGATAGGAGTTCCGAGCAGCTCTTTTTCAGTATAACCGGTTAAGCGGGTCATCCCGGGATTTACCGCGCGATATGAACCATCCTGACATATAAGTATCGCTAACGGTGATGTATCAAACATTTGCTTATAATTCAAAGCGGATACAGCCATAGTCCACCTCCTATAATGGTGGTCACTAATAATTACTCTAAAAACTGAATTTATCCTTTAAAAAATAACAGCACATTTTATACCATAATACTACATAAAAAGGTATAATATTTTTCTATCCAGAGATTAAACTTATATGCACGCAAAGCTAACAATCATGAAAACTAATCTATATCAAAAAGCATAACATCTGTTTGTGAATGCTGCCTGTCACTTACAGAAATATTTTTCTTATTTATTCACATTAAGCCTTACTTCACTTGTAAAAATATCACCATATTTTACTGGCAATAAAAGCAAATATTGTCCTACCTTGTAGCAATATGTAAATTATGGTATTATAATATGTTACCGGCCAATATAAAATGAACACAAATGGCCATAAAAACTAGGCCACCTGCAACTGGTAGCGCAGGTAAAACAAGGCCCACTCCCTAAATGTATCTCTGGTGTGTGAGCAGCACCAAAACC
>JAQVXL010000009.1 GCA_028709235.1 Desulfotomaculaceae bacterium | reverse complement strand
CGCTGATAGAGGTCCATTCCTGCTTGTCAGGGAGCAATTTCTACATCTTCTCCAAGGGTTTTTCCAGGGGTTAAATGCTGTTATTGGTTGTTAATGGTATTTTGGGGCCTTAATAGAACACCTATGAGGTACCCTTGGTTTCAAACTGGACCAGTTGCTTTTCCAGCTTTGCCATTCTTTCCTCATGTTTTGATATGCCACCCATAAAACCTATAACCTGAATGGCAAGAAAAGCCAGGGCAAATAAAACTAGAAGCGTCCTAGGGTTATTCACTAAACACTCCCCTTTTTAGTGTTATTCCCTTTGTCATAAACTGCACTACAATTTATTATAAATCTTTATTATTTATAATATTTTCACAAAATATCAATAAAAATAGTTAAATATAACTCTATCTAATACAAAATTATAAATCACATTTATACATAACACAATCTGCAAGCATTTTTTCATTTAAGAACAATTTCAATATGGTATAATTATCCTGACAAGAAAAGGAGGTGTTACGATGCCCTCTGCGGTGATCATGGCAGGCGGGAGAGGTGAAAGGTTCTGGCCGCGCAGCAGGATATCCAGTCCGAAACAATTTTTAAACCTCATCGGAGACAAAACAATGCTGCAGATGACGGTGGAACGGGTTGAAAAACTCGTTGGCCTTGACAACATATATATCGTGGCGGGAGCAGAATTTAAATCAATTATTTCAGAACAAATTCCACTTCTTCCTACAGAAAATATAATTATCGAGCCTTTCGGTCGGGACACAGCAGCTGCTATCGGGCTGGCGGCATTAATGCTGGAGCAAAAAAATCCTCGTGAAGTCATGCTCGTGCTGCCGGCGGACCATTACATAGGCAATGTACCCCGTTTCCATGAAATTTTACGCAGCGCCGTCACCGCCGCCGGAAAAACAGACTGTATCGTTACCCTGGGCATCACCCCGCACGGCCCTGAAACCGGCTATGGCTATATACAGTGCGGCGATTTACTGGATTACTATGCCGGCATACCTGTTTCCCATGTGACCCGGTTTTTGGAAAAGCCTGACTACAAGCGCGCTTTGGAGTTTCTGGCCAGCGGGGATTACCTGTGGAACAGCGGCATGTTTATTTTTCGGATAGACCTCATTCTTAATATGATCGGGGTCAACACCCCACTGCTGGACAGAGGCCTGAAGGAGATCAGGCAGTACCTGGGCAGTAACCAATTAGACGATGTAATTAAAAAGGTATACCACGATCTGCCCAGAATATCCGTGGACTACGGGATTATGGAGAAAGCTGACAACGTCCTGGTAATACCCTGTGATTTCGCCTGGGATGACATTGGGTGTTGGACAGCTATTGGAAGACATTCTGTCAAAGATGAACATGGCAATGTCTTTATGTGTGAAGGTGTAATAATGGACAGCACGGACACATATATTATTTCCCGGGACAAGCCCGTGGCGGTACTGGGTGCAGCAGATCTAATCGTGGTCAACGAAAGCGACAGCCTGCTGATCTGTAATAAGAGCCGTGCCCAGGATATAAAAAATATCGTACGGGCCCTCGAAGATAAGGGATTAGAACATTTGCTTTAAATAATAAAATGCTAAAGGGGTTGACAGTATTGGCAGATATTAACCCGCAAATTTTCCGGCAATACGACATCCGCGGGGTAGCAGAAAGGGATCTGCAAGACGAAACCATCGAACTGCTGGGAAAAGCTTTTGGCGCTCATATTAAAAATTCAGGAACTAAACAAGTCTTAATCGGCAGGGACAACCGCCTCAGCTCAAACCGTCTGCGGGACGCGATTACCAGGGGGCTGTTATCCGTTGGCTGTGATGTTGTTGATATAGGAATGGTGGTAACACCGGTCTTATACTATGCCCGTATCCACTACGGGATAGACGGCGGGGTAATGATCACCGGCAGCCATAACCCGCCGGAAGATAATGGCTTTAAACTGGCGCTTGGCGACGGTACCATATATGGCGAGGAAATCCAAAAACTGAAAGAAATGATGATTGCCGGCATATTCCCGTCCGGACCAGGCAGCCTGGAGGAACGAGACGTGCTGACCCACTACCTGGCCATGTTAAAAGAAAAAATAGTGCTGGGCCCGCGCAGGTTAAAGGTAGTGGTTGACTGCGGCAACGGCACCGCATCCCTTGTGGCCGTGCAGGTCCTGGAGAACTGGGGCTGTGAGGTTATCCCTCTCTACTGCGAATCTGACGGCTCCTTCCCCAACCACCAGCCGGACCCGGTCAAAACCGCCAACCTTACTGAATTGAGGCGAACTGTCACTGAAACAGGCGCGAACCTTGGCATCGCCTTAGACGGTGACGCTGACCGGATCGGCGTCGTTGACGAGACCGGAGCGATCATCTGGGGTGACATGCTGATGTGCCTGTACTGGCGGGAAATTATGGCGGCCCACCCAGGCGCCCAGGCCATTATCGAGGTAAAATGTTCCCAGGCGCTGGTCGATGAAGTCGTCCGCTTGGGCGGCAAACCCTTCTTTTATAAAACGGGGCATTCTCTGATCAAGGCCAAAATGAAAGAAATCGGCGCTGTATTTACTGGTGAAATGTCGGGTCATATTTTCTTCGCGGATGAATATTACGGTTATGATGACGCTTTCTACGCCGCGGGCCGTCTCTTGCGGCTGCTTTCCAACACTAACGAACCCCTGTCAAAAATGCTGGCCGGTATACCCAAATACTATTCAACAGCGGAAACAAGGGTACCCTGCCCCGATCAGGATAAGTTCAGGGTAGTAAAAGACCTGGTAGATCAGTTTAAACGCCAATATGAAGTAATCGACGTAGACGGACTGCGGGTTCTGTTCGGAGACGGTTGGGGTCTGGTCAGAGCTTCCAATACCCAGCCGGTTCTGGTTGCCCGGTGCGAGGCCAAGACTCCGGCAGGGCTGGAAAGGATTTGCGGGATCATGATGGGGGCCCTGGAGCAATACTCCGAGGTTGGAAAATTCAACTGGGAGTACTAATTAAGAATCGCGGTAGGGACACCCGTTGCCGGGTGCCCCCCGCACAGAGCCGTACGTGAGGAACTACCTCATACGGCTCCTACCTCGGGTCTGACGCGAAGCCTTTGGTTTGGGTATGGATGCACTATTCTTGCCGCGGGAACCCATGTAGCCACCAGACGCTTGAATCTTTCCCAAGTAAGACTGCGTGCCTTCTGGCTTCTGCGCCTCAACGCGCGAAACCATTACTTGATTGCCTCTGTCCTAAATGCGTCCAGCGCCTGTTTATTTCCAGGAACTGCATAGTAATTGAAATGCCCTTTTATGACTGAGCGTATCCACTTCCCCTGTTCTGGAACGGGGTTGTGTCGCCTACGCCTGATCTCTGCCCCAATTGCTTTGGCTTTCGTTCGCAGCCGTTTGCCTATGGTTTTCCGACATATTGTGAATCAGTTGCCTTTTCGGGTCTTCGAACAGATGTGTGTCAATCCAAGAAAGTCGAATGTCTCTGGTTTGCTCTCACCACGTTCCGCCCGATTTCCCTCTGCAAATCGCCCAAACTCAATGAGTCTGGTTTTCCCCTGGTACATTCCCAGCCCGAATTTTCCCAGTCGCTCCCGCAATGCCTGCAGGAATCTCTCTGCTTCTTCTCGATACTGAAACCCCATGACCAATGCCCGGTATCCTCCATTAGCTTGCCAGTGTTGTTCGGCGCTTTCTTCGGTACTTCGCCGGTGTCTGACTCCTCAGCGGCGTACACGCCAGGATTACGGCCACAGACCTTCCCCGGCCGATCCGCCAGCGTTTTGCCCGACGGATACCGCTGGGGTCTCCCGGTTCTCGAACATAGAGTGTCCACACATGCTCAGGGTCTCTGACTCCGCGGGGCCGGTATGCGGCTCGCTGCTTCTCGCCGTTATACCGTGTTGCCTTCCCTTTCACACCACAAGGTCGGTACCCCGGAAGGGTGATTTCGCTGCTCAATGGCTGGCCTGCGTTTTCCCCTGTCAACGCTTCACGTGCGGCCTCGCGGCTGCCCGCAAATGACTCGGGGCCGTGGTGGTGCAGCTACTCCTTCCCACGTAGGGCTCTCTCATCCCCTACCCTATGCCGGTTTATCACGGTTTCGGTGTGTCCCTTTCCGCTTGCCGGCTAAAGCCGCACCTGCAATCCCACATCCCACGTCTCAAATTGTGTATCTCATTTCCGCCAAACCCATATTATATATAATAATGCTATTGCCGGAGTGGATGAGATGGAATACGCAGACAAAGCTTCAGAACTGCTTTACGCCCTTAAAAGCAATATGGCGGCGCAGCTATACTGGCTGAAAAGCTGTCAGATCCTTAAGCCCGGAAATGCCGCTGACGGGGCTATCACCAGGTACCCGGGCCAGGGCTGGATAACGCCGTATTTCTCAAATTTCGCCGCCATGGCCTTGCTGGAAGAGCCCTCCTGCTATCTTTCAGTTGAGCGCTACCTGGACTGGTACCTGCGCAACCTGGAGGGAAACGGCACTATCCTTGACTACTATTACGACGAAAATTTTAATGTCAAAACTGCCGCGCCCGATTCCGAAGATGCTTATGCGGGAACTCTCCTGTCCCTTGCTTTTAACTATCACCAAAAAACAGGCCGCGCAGACTGGATCAAGGAGAACCTCCCCAACCTAAAAAGAGTGGCGCAAGCCATTATAAACCTGATGGACCGCGATGGCCTGACATTCGCGGCATCAAGCTACAGGGTAAAATACCTGATGGATAACTGCGAAACATACCGCGGGTTGGCAGATTTTTCGATACTGCTTGAGCATATAGGCGAGCAGAAAGCCAGGTATTATAAGGTTAAGGCGGAAGCTATCGCCAGGGGTATAGAAAAGGTCCTCCGGCACAGCTTCCTCAATTACTACCACCCGAGCAAAACCGGTTGGATTAAGCCGGCGATTAACTTAAAAATATTTTACCCTGATGCCGCTTGTCAGACCTTTCCCGTACTATACGGGCTGATAGAACCAGGATCCGGCAGGGGCGCCCGTCTTTACAATATTTTCAATGAGCGCCACGGCAATTGGGTTACTATAGAACCGCCGGATTACACCTGGATGATTCTGGGCCTTTACGCGTGTCTTCATGGAGATTACCGCAAGGCTTATGAAAAAATTCGCCACGCCAGGAAAGCATATATTAATACCGAATCCGGCAATTGGTTCTGCGCGGAGAGCGCTTTTTTCGTACTTACCTGCGCCAGGCTGATTAGGTACAGAGACAGATGGCTATACTAGCATCGCTTTAATAGGAGAAAATATGCTAAAATCTAATATATCCCAGGAAGAAAAAAGGAGCAAAACCAAGTGAAATATAATATTTATATCGATACCGCAGCCACCCTGGCCCGAAAGGCCGGCGAAATTATCAGGGAGAAGTTCGGCGGGGACTTTGAAAGGGGATATAAATCATGTCCCTCAGACCTGGTTACTGAAGTGGACCGCAGATCCGAGTCACTTATTACCAGAGGGCTGAGCGAGAGGTTTCCCGGACATACCATTATCGGCGAGGAAAACAGCGGATACGTGAAAAACATAACTGCTGACTGCACCTGGTACGTGGACCCGCTGGACGGCACCACCAATTTTGTTTACGGCATTCCTTTCTGCAGCGTCTCCATCGGCCTGGCCCAAAATGGTAAAATGGTAGCCGGGGTGGTCTATGACCCGTTTCGAGATGAATGTTTCTGCGCGGCGGCCGACTGCGGGACAAGCTTGAACGGCAGGACGGTAAAGGTCGATCAGTCAAGAAAAACACTCAAAGAAGCACTGCTGGTTACAGGCTATCCCGAAAATAAAAAATTCAGTGAACGGCTGCACCGGATAAACTATCAGAGAGTAGCTGAATGCTGCGGCAACCTGCGAGCGCTTGGGTCAGCCGCCCTTGAACTGGCCTACATCTCCTGCGGGCGGCTTACCGGCTTCTGGGAAAACACCCTGATGCCTTGGGATGTGGCGGCCGGTTCACTGCTGGTGGAAGAAGGAGGCGGTAAGGTCACCAACATCAACGGTGGAGCCCTCAGCCTGGAAAATTACCTTTCCATTGCAGCCAGCAACGGCTTCATCCACGAGGAACTATTAAAAACACTGCTTTAGCAACCCGTTTCTTATCGGTCTTTGTCCTTGCCGCAATGATCATATTTATCATTACTTTTTTCAATTTAATTATGAGTAATAGCACATACTAATAATGATGGTCTTACATTATCTAAAATAATAAAAGACAATATATTTAGATGGCGGTGGAGAATATTAAAATTCAAAATGCCTTACTAGAAATGCCGGAGGCGATAACAGGAAATTCTAAAATGCTGGTTTGCCACAGGGGAAATGGCGAGATCTTCAGGCTTTTCTGGCCCCATATCGAGTACGGCCAGCACCTGGGCCATTTTTGGCCCGGTATAAGAGTCGCCTATCCTGAATGGCAAGGTTTTACCAAATGGTTTCATTTAAACATTTGGGGGAATTCCCAGCGCTATATTGAAGACACAAACATTCTAGAAACGACACTGGACAGCCTGAGCCATCGATTGAAAGTGATCCAGAGTGACTTTATTCTCCCGGACAGCGACATCCTGGTAAGACATTATGAAATCATAAATGAAGGGGGGAAAAGCGAAAAAATCACTTTCTTTGTTTACTGTTCTTTTAACATCGAGGAATCAGCCGTGCAGGACGGTGCCTACATTGATTTTTCCAATAATTCACTGGTGTTTTTCCGGAGAAATATTTACCTGGCCCTGGCCGGAACCGGTTACCCCCTGGCTGGATACCAGTGCGGCCGGCGCGGTACATCCTCCGACCCTTTCCAGGATGCGTCCAGGGGAATTCTCCGGGGGACCCGTGACAATATCCTGCATAGCACAGGCAGCCTGGCCTGGGATTTGGGTGAACTAAAGCCGGGTGAGCATAAAACCTTCAGCCTTTACTTGGCGGCCGGTGAAAATGAGGAACAGGTAAGGACACTTCTGGCTGAAGCTTGCTCAAAAGAAGGCAGGCTCTGGCTGGAGAAAACCAAACAGTTCTGGCAGGGCTGGCTGGAACCGGGCCTGCGCCGGGTTGCGGAAGCCGGGCACAGCGCGTTTAACAGGTCACTTCTGACCATGAAACTGCTTACAAACAAGGAAACAGGAGCTTCTATCGCAGCCCCTGAGTTTGACCCTTATTATACTGCCTGCGGCGGTTATGGTTACTGCTGGCCGCGGGACTCCGTATTTATAACGGCAGCCCTGGACGAAGCCGGCTACCATGATCTGGCCTGCCAGTTTTATGATTTTGCCGCCGCAATACAATACCCGGACGGCAGCTGGCGCCAGCGCTATTTTACTGATGGCACGGCGGCGCCTTTCTGGGGGCAGCAAATTGACCAGGTTGGTTCGGTGTTATGGGGCTACGGGCATCACTACAACCTTACCAACGATGATGGTTTTATAAAAAGTATCTGGCCGTCCCTGGAGGCCGGAGCGAATTACCTGGCAACAGGCGTTCAGGAAAATGGCCTTCCCACAGTAAGTTTTGACCCCTGGGAAGATTCATACGGCCAGGGGACATACTCCGCCGCGGCAGTCTGCGGCGGCTTAAAAGCTTCTTCAGATATCGCCCGCTCGATAGGGGAAAAAGAAAAGTCTGACTATTGGCTTGCCAGCTCTGAGAGAGTAAAGAATGCCATTCTAAAACACCAGTGGTCTGCTCGCCGCAACAGTTTTATACGCGGGGTAAACCACAAAGTCGATCAGGATCATTACAACCACATTCTGCACACCGGAGGAAAGGCTTACGTCACGGAAGACCCCACCGGTCTTTACGTAACCCACTGGGCAGGCGAGGACGAGCGTATTGACGCCGCCCTGCTGGGTCTGGCCTTCCCCTTTGCCGTCCTGGATCCTTCAGATATAAGAATAACAGCTACTGTCCGCGCTATCGAAGAAAACCTATGGAACCATGATGTCGGCGGCATCCACCGCTATGAAGGAGATTGTTACAGGGGCGGCAATCCCTGGCTGATCACGACCCTCTGGCTGGCCATATATTATTGTACAGCCGGAAACCGCATCCGGGCGGAAGAACTATACCAGTGGTCCCTGGCCCAGGCAAACCAGCACCTGCTTCTGCCGGAACAGGCGGACAAACACCACGGCGGCCCCGCCTGGGTGCTGCCTTTAACCTGGTCCCACGCCATGTTTGTGCTCACGCACCTGGCTCTTAACGGTGGACTGTCAGTGCTGCGCACAGCTAAGCCGGGACCAGTCGATAAATAATGTATCTCGCTAAAGCCTACTTAATCTTGTAACCTGTTTCACTGTTTTATTCGCAGATACGGCTGATTCACCATTTCGACGCAAAAGCGAAGGTGCAACATGAGCGGCAAAGAACCAGGCAGTATTAAAAAATATTTCCCAGCGCCGGAAAACGCCAAAATTATAATGCTCAATCTCATCTTTATAACTGCCGGAGCCCTATTAATAGCGTTAAGCTTGAACACCATACTAATCCCTTATGGTTTGTTAGCCGGTGGCATAACGGGGCTGTCTTTGATTTTTTTTTACCTGTTTAAAATTCCAATATTTCTAAGCATACTGGTGCTGAATATCCCTGTTTTCTGGTGGGGCGCCAGGGAAATCAGCCGCAGTTTTTTCTTTTACAGCCTGGCCGGAACAGTAGCTCTCAGCATCCTGCAGCCGGCAACTTACGGTTATATCCAACCCTTCCAACTGGATATGGTACTGGCGGCCATCTTTGGCGGCGTCTTGAGCGGGGCAGGTTTTGGTCTGGTATTCAGAGGCAACAGCAGTACAGGCGGCACTGATATCATTGCTGTTGTTTTGAGAAAAAAGAAAGGTCTTGGTATCGGTGAAGTAAGTTTCTACGCCAACCTGCTTGTTATTATCATATCGCTGTTTTTCTTCCCGCTTAATATCGGGCTCTACACCATCATATCCATATTTGTCACAGGTAAAATGATCGATGTAATAATTACGGGCCTTAACGTCAGCAAATCGGCATTTATCGTGTCCAATAAATCTTCTGAAATAAGCGTCAGGATTATCGCTGAACTACACCGGGGGATAACTTACCTGACAGGGAAAGGCGCGTTTACCCACGATGAAAAGACTGTCATCAACTGCGTGATCAACCGTTTTGAAATGGCTAGACTGAAAAATATAGTCGCTGAAACAGACCCGGACGCCTTTATGTATATCTCCGACACCAGCGAGGTTCTGGGCCGGGGTTTTTCCAGGTCAAAATAAGATGCTTCCTTCCTACGCTATACAATGAAGTTGCAGGTTTCAAAAAACATGAACTTGTTTGTTTATTAACTAATTGTAAATATAACTTTAAAATTATATACTACGCGCAAGACAGGCCAATATTTAAAAATACCCGAAAAGGCAGTTGCTATGAACAAGAATGTTTTGATGAGTTTAAACAATATTACCAAAACTTACGTTATGGGCGAGATAACTGTTGAAGCTTTAAAAGAAACATCTCTTGAAATATATGAAGGCGAGTTGCTTGTTATTTTAGGGCCGAGCGGTTCCGGCAAAAGCACCCTGCTCAACATTATGGGCGGAATGGACCTGCCGTCCAGCGGCGAGGTTTATTTCGGCAGCGATAACTTGAGCAAGGCAGGTGAGACCAAACTCACCCATTACCGGCGCAGCGAGGTTGGATTTGTTTTTCAATTTTACAACCTGATCCCCGACTTAACTGCCAGTGAAAATGTGGAACTGGCAGCCAACCTGGTGGACAACCCCCTGCCTACGGCTGAAGTCCTGCGGGAAGTGGGTATGGAAACGCGCATGGACCACTTCCCTGCCCAGTTGAGCGGCGGCGAGCAGCAACGTGTTTCCATCGCCCGTGCTGTCGTAAAGAACCCCAGGTTGCTGCTGTGCGACGAACCCACGGGTTCCCTGGACTCCCAAACCGGCAGGCTGATCCTGGCGATGCTGCTTCACATCAACAAGGAGCACAACAGCACTGTGGTCATCGTCACCCACAACGCCGTCATTGGTGATATGGCGCACCGGGTGCTGCGCATGAGCAGCGGCAGGATCGTAGAAGTCATAGAAAACAAGTCCCCGCTTCCGCCGGAAAGGATCGAGTGGTAATGAGCATCCTGACTAAAAAATTATGGAGGACGATCAAGACCACCCGGGGGCAGTTCCTGGCGGTGACAGCGGTGGTGATGCTGGGCATCACCATCTACATCTCCATGAGCACTGTGTCTTACAACATGCTCCGTTCCAGGGATACATTTTACCGGGAGTATAATTTTGCCGATTATTATTTCCATGTGATTAAGGCTCCCGAGGGAGTGCTCAGGCAGATTGAGTCTGTTCCCGGTGTAACAGGGGCTACCGGGCGCATTCAAAAAGATGTACCGGTGCTCAGAGATAACGGCGAGAGGGCTACTGCGCGCCTGACCAGTTACCCCCTGCCCATGAATACAGAGTTAAACCGCCTGCGTGTTCTCTCCGGACGTCTCTTCGAAAAATACCCCGCAGGGAGTGAGGCGGAAGTTCTGCTGGATCCTCAGTACGCCGCCGCCACCCGGCTGGCGCCGGGCGATACGGTAAAGATCGTGGCAGAAGGCAAGCAGGTCCCCTTAACCGTGGTCGGCGCCGCAACAGCGCCAGAGTTCATCTATCCAATGAAAGACACGGCCAGCATAATACCCGAGTATGGCAGTTTTGGCATTTTCATGGTCCCTCACAACCAGGTCCAGGAAATCCTGAACCTCTCCGGGCAGGTAAACCAGATAGTAATAAAAATAGCGCCCGGCGCTGATGAAAAAGTAGTAGCGGACAGGGTCGAAAGCATCCTGGAGCCTTACGGCAGCCTGGCCAGTTATCCGCGCAGACTGCAGTTGAGCGATGCCGTCCTGGGCGTAGAAATTGAGCAACTGCAGATAATGGCCCGCTTCCTGCCTTCTATATTCCTGGGTATCGCCGCATTGGTCGAGTTTGTGATGCTGGGACGGCTGGTTAAGACCCAGCGCTCACAAATCGGGACCATGAAAGCCATTGGCTATGACAACCTGCAAATCCTCTGGCACTATACCAGCTATGCCGTGCTGGTAGGTCTGCTGGGCGCCGCGCTGGGTTCTCTGACCGGAGTGCTCATGGCTTCGTCCCTTTCCAAAGTTTTTGCCATATTCTTCAACCTGCCCGAGGTAATCAGCGGCGTCAGCTTTCAGGCCTTGTTATACGGTTTCGTCCTGAGTATTGCTGTCGGCGCCATCGCAGGGCTGACCGCATCCCGCGGCGTACTGACCATACAGCCTGCAGAATCCATGCGGACTGCAACTCCAAAGGCGGCAGGGAATATATTTTTGGAAAACTGGAGCTGGTTCTGGCACAGACTATCCGCCACCTGGAAGATGGGTCTGCGGACCGTCTTCCGCAATCGTTTCCGCACCGCGGTTACCATGCTGGGCGTGGTTTTCGCCACAGGCATGCTGGTAGTGTCGTTCTTCTACCAGGACACCGTAGACGTAATGATTGATGAATACTTCTCGGAGAAATATGATTTTTTTGTACGCTTCACAGAACCGGTAAAAGAATCCGAACTGCTCTCCATTTCCCGTCTGGAAGGTGTGACAAAAGCCGAGCCTGTCTTTGAGATACCTGTTAAGATACGCCAAGGAGGCCGCTCACAGGACGAGCTGCTTACGGGGCTGCGCCCGGGCCCGGGCATGCAGGGGCTGTCAGGCCCTGACGGAAGCCCTCTGACCCTGCCCGATGAAGGGCTGCTGATAAGCAGCAGCACGGCTAAAAAACTGCAGGTGGACGTAGGTGACGAGGTTCAAGTGGAGACCCTCCTGCCCATTGGGCCTGCCCGGGAAAGCAAAATAAAAATTATGGGTGTGCACGAACGGTTCATAGGCGGCACTTCTTACCTGTCCCTGCAGCAGGCCAACCGGATCATGCAGGAAGACCAGCTGATCTCTGGCGCTATGCTCAAGACCGACGCGGGACTGGCCCCGCTGGTGGAAAAAAAACTGAACGATATGACTGGCGTATCCTCCATACTAAGCCAGCGTGCGGTAATGGAGAGCTTTACCGAACAGTTAGGTTTCATGTATTACTTTATATTCGTAATGGTTGCTTTCGCCTTAGTACTTGGTTTTGCCATCGTATATAACACCTCGGTGATTAGTTTTGCAGAGCGTAAAAAAGAACTTGCTTCCCTGCGGGTAATCGGCTTTACCGTTCAGGAAGTCTCCGGCCTCCTGCTGAAAGAAAACCTGCTGCAGACTCTTCTCGGGGTAGCCCTGGGACTTCCCTTCGGTCGTTACATAGCCGGCGCTTACATTAATGCCATGATGACTTCATCTGATGTATACAGCACTTATTCTTTTAAAATTGTGATTTACCCACTGACTTACGTCCTGTCGGCTTTGGGCGGGATCCTCTTCATTATGGCCGCCTACCGGCTGGCAGTCAGAGGCATAAAAACGCTGGATCTGGTTGAGGTATTAAAGACCAAGGATTAGGGAGGAATAATATTGAAACGGAAAAAAGTATTTTATGCATCTCTGTTAGCACTGGCAGTGCTGGCGCTTGTGGCCTGGTCCTATATCAGCGGCGGCACAGAGGTGGAGAAAGTCCAGGCGCGGCAGGACAGTATCATTCGTTCAGTAACCGACACCGGCTATGTGCAGACTGCCACAAATTACGACATCCACGCTGCGCAGAGCGCCAGGGTTGTGAATGTGCCGGTAGAAACAGGGCAGGCCGTGGAAAGAGGCCAAATCCTGGCAGTATTGGAAAACCTGGACCTGGCACTCCAGATCAGTGAGGTGAACTCCCAGATATCCCAGACCGCCGCTGCCGCCGCCGGCGCCCGTGCTGCCCTGGAGCGCCTCCAGTTGGAACTGCAGGACGCCCAGGACAACCTGGCCCGTTCACAGGGATTATTTCAAGCAGGAGCGATCAGCCAGGTGGATTTTGACCAGGCCAGGCTCAGGGTTGATACTGCCAGGCAGAGTATTAGTGAGCAAAACTCTGTCCTGGAAAGTACCCTGGCCCAGGGGGCAGGTCTGAACAGCTCGCTGCAGCAGCTCAGCGCCAAGGAGGAACAGCTGGTAATTAAAAGCCCTGTTAACGGGATTGTGCTTACGCTGCCTGTCAAACAGGGACAGGTGGTCAACCCCGGCGCCTTGCTGGCCAACGTGGCGGAGTCAGGACAGCTGGAGATTAAATCTGATATTTTAAGCGACGACCTGGCAGATATCAAAACCGGCCAAAAAGTTACTATAACAGCCCCGGTATTGGGCCAGCAATCGCTGGCGGGTGAAGTAAAAAAAATCTACCCTCAGGCGGAAGAAAAAACCTCAGCCCTGGGCGTCATTCAGCGACGGGTGCCGGTAATTATCAGCCTGCCGGAACCGGCCCATCTGAAACCCGGCTACGAGGTGCGTGTGTCTATAGAAACCATGACCAGGCAGAATGTCCTGGTGCTGCCCAGGGAGTCCGTACGCACCAGGGCGGATGGACAAAAGGAAGTAATGGTGGTAGTTAATAAACAGATCCGGCGCCAGTTGGTCAAAACCGGGATCAGCGATCAGGAAAACGTAGAAATTATCGGCGGCCTTTCAACTGACGAGTTAGTCGTCCGTGACGGCAGTCTGGATCTGGCAGAAAAGGCAAGGGTTAAATAAACGCGAAATAGCATTTTAAAGCTTTTTAACTCTTATTTAGAATTGATTTTTCTTTTATTCACCCTTAATTTTTCAGGTTTATAATAACGTACTTTAACAAATAATAATATCGGCTATCGTCCCCACAAAATAAGGGGGTAGGCTAATGAACAAAAGGCGTAAAGGAGTTATGTCCGAAAAGCTGAAGTATGAATTAGCCGATGAACTTGGTGTAGGCGACGTGGTGCGCAGGGACGGAGGTTACTTTGGTAATGTTTCCTCAAAAGACTGCGGTAACCTTGTCCGACTTGCCATTGAGCGAGCCGAAAGATCCATGACCGGCGGACGGTAAGCCAAAACAGGATGCCCCTTTAGGGGCGTCCTTTTGTTGACAAACTTTCTATCGTGTCCTCTCTGCTGTAGAGCAGGGTTTATCCCGCGTTCACTTGAGGACATACCTCGGCATTTCCATCGGGGACATACCTCGGCATCAAAGCCAGGCCCCAAACAGAGGTGTGCCCCTTCTGTTTTGGTGTGTTCCTTTTTTCCACTAATCGGCTAATTTGCTGTTTATTCTAAATTGGTTAAGATTAACATAATTATTGTAAATTTTTGATTGTATAACTAAATAATAAAGTTAATATGTTATATTATAGGTAAAATTGAAGGAGGAATATTAAACTGCCTATCGATGATAAAGAAATAGCTTTAAGACTTTTTCTTGCATTTTTAATAGGCGCCATTATTGGCACCGAAAGAAAGTTCAGACATAAGCCGGCAGGGTTGAGGACTCATGCGCTGGTGGGGCTCGGCGCCGCCCTCTTTACAATTATAGGTACTTACGGTTTTCTGGAATTTAGCGGCCCGCCATACTACCGGACAAATATGGATCCGGCCAGGATAGCGGCCCAAATTGTGGTAGGGGTTGGTTTTATCGGAGGAGGACTAATCTTCAGGGATAAAGACCATCTAAGCGGGCTGACCACTGCAGCCAGCATCTGGCTTACAGCCGGTTTGGGAACAGGGATAGGGGCAGGAATGTATTTTACTGTATTTATTGCAGGCATTTTAGGGTTTATCGCCCTGAGGTTAAACCTTATCTTTAAGAAAATAGGTCTTGATAGTTTAGCTGAGGATCACTATACCCATTATGACGACCATGAGACAAAACATTGAATTGCATGGATCAGGCTATAAAACAGGCCAGTAACGCTCATGCACTCGCCTGACACCACTGACAGCTCTCTTTACCAGCAGGTTTGTTTTTGAAATTAGATTATGACATGCACAAAAAAACCTGAAGATGTATTAGGGTTTGCCTTTGCCATCCTCTTTAGTTCCGTAGGGCAGCGGGATAAACTGGACTGACGGCCTGCGCTGGGCGGGCTGCGGGTATAGATCCATCAAAGCGTAAATGTCATCCGCCAGGCCAACCGTAACCGGGAGCCCCATCTTTATCAGCCTTTCACTGTCTATAGGATAATCATGAGTCCAGTATCCGCAGGACAGCAGTTCCGCCAGTTCCTTTGCCCGCGCTTCCTCCATCTTGTCAGATAGAAGGTAATAGACAAAATCCTTGACCTGAGTAATAGCTTTGGCGGCCATTTCCGCCAGCATTAAAGTCCTGTCTTCAATTTTGTCTTTACCCTTCTGGCGAACTACTTCCAGGAGGGATGCCGCCGGGAATTCACCCAGTTGAGGATCGACCGGCCCCAGCACTGCGTTTTCATCCATAACTATTTCATCCGCGGCAAGTGATATCATCGTACCTCCGGACATAGCGTAGTGGGGGACAAATACCGTTACCTTGGCCGGATGCTTCTGCAGTGCCCTGGCTATTTGTTCTGCAGCGAGGACAAGCCCGCCTGGCGTGTGCAGCAGCAGGTCTATGGGCATGTTATCCGGGGTCAAGCGGATAGCGCGGAGAATCGCTTCCGAATCTTCAACATTAATATACCGGGACAGTGGTATACCCAGCAGGCTCAGCATCTCCTGCCTGTGTATCAGTGTTATTAACCTTGACTGGCGACTGACTTCAACCTTGCGGATCAGCCTCATTCTCATAAACTCAAGGCGCTGCTGTCTTAGAACAGGCAAGATAGCCATCAGCAATAACAATATCCATATAATACTAGAGAAATCAAACGTCAATATACTGACACCTCCTATTCTATTTTTTCTTCTTATCTTATTTTCCCGAAAAAAGCTTATAAAATTATTAAATTAATCTTAACATGAATTTAACATATGCAATTTTTTTTAACATAGATTTAACATTAGTAAATGCATGGTATGGTAAGATATCAAAGACATGTAAAATATGAAAAGGATAAACAAATCTGCAGGTTAGAATAGCCCATAGACCAAAACTGAATTTTTTGAGGTGAACCTATGTTTAAAAGGAAAAGAGATCCTTTTTTTGAATATTTTGTTGCGGTGGTCGAAAACATAATGAAAGCATCCAAGATCTTTCGGGAAGAGCTTAATAATCTTGAAGATGCTGAAAAATTTGCCATTCAAATAAAGTCTATTGAATCCAGGGGAGACCAGTACACCCACGAAATAATCAAAGCTCTCAACAATACTTTTATCACACCTCTGGACCGCGAGGATATCCTCGGCCTCACGATAAAGCTTGACGATATCCTTGATTTGCTGGAAGCCTGCGCCTGGAGTTTTGACCTCTTTAGCGTAACTGAAGTTGATGACTTTATGAAGCTTTTTGCCAGAAACATTGAAATGTGCACCCAGGAAATAGCCTACGCGATAAATTGTCTGGCAGATAAGAAATTAAAAGAGATGCCCCGCCACACTCATAAAATTAATGACCTGGAAAATGTAGCTGACGACCTCCTCAGGGACAGCCTGAAAACACTTTTCTCCAATTTTACCGACCCGATTGAAATCATAAAAAGGAAAGAAATCTATTCCATGATGGAAGAAGTATCAGACGCGTGTGAAGACGTTGCGGACATACTGGAAGGCATCATCATGCGTAATGCTTAAGAGGAGTTTAAAATGTTTGATCCTGTGATGGTCCATATTGCCATTATTGTTTTTCTGGCGCTTTCTTTTGACTTTATAAATGGTTTTCACGATACAGCTAACACAATAGCCACTTCAATCTCGACTAAAGCCCTGCCTCCCCGGGTAGCTATCCTCCTGGCCGCGTTTATGAACCTCATCGGCGCGTTGAGCTTCACCGGGGTGGCCCAAACAATCGGGGGAAAAATAGCAGACCCGCTGGTGCTTGATAACGGAATTGCCATAGTAGTAGCCGCACTGATAGCGGCTATCTCCTGGAACCTGATTACCTGGTATTTTGGCATACCCAGCAGTTCTTCTCATGCCCTGATTGGCTCCTTAGTCGGAGCGGTAATCATAGCGGAGGGTTTCCTGGCAGTAAACTACGCCGGTATCATTACAATTCTGGAAGCCCTGATTCTTTCCCCGCTGATTGCCTTTGCTACAGGTTATATAATTATGAACCTGATTCAAATAATATTTAAAAACAGTAACCCGGGCAAAACAAACAGAAATTTTCGCGTTCTGCAAATTTTTACTGCCGCCTGGCAGGCCTTCAGCCACGGGACCAACGACGCCCAAAAATCTATGGGCATTATCACTTTCGCACTGGTAGCAGGCGGCTTTCAATCTGCCCTGGACGTGCCGATCTGGGTAAAATTATCTTGTGCCCTGGCCATGGCTCTTGGCACGTCTGTGGGCGGGTGGCGGATCATTAAGACCGTCGGCAGCAGGATTATTAAACTGGAGCCGGCCAGTGGTTTTGCCGCAGATTTTTCATCAGCAACTATTATTATTCTGGCTACCCTGATAAAACTGCCGGTCAGCACCACCCACGTTATATCATCAGCTATAATGGGAGTAGGTTCAGCCAGGCGTTTTTCTTCTGTACGGTGGTCTACAGCCCAGCAGATGGTCATGGCCTGGGTGATAACATTACCGATCACAGCCGCTTTTGCCAGTATGGCTTATTTGTTAATCTCCATTTTTTTCTAATATTGTCTTTCCAATTCCAATTTTATTAACCCGTAATCCATACAATTTAAATGTAAAAATTATACCTTAAACCTGCTATAATAAAGATATAGTTCTATGAAAGGAGGACTTCATGCCTGCCACCAGGACAAACAATAGTGGGTTTTCATTGGAAGAGCTCGAAATACTCCTGGAAATAAACAACATCGTTATCTCAAATATCGCTCTTGATGAAATCTTGCAATCTGTTCACTCTTGCCTGCCAAAACTAATCCAGCACACAAAAAGCGGTATCTTCTTTTACAATGAAAGCACAGGCACAGTTACGATCCACTCAAATATCGGCCTGAGCGAAAGACTACTAAAACAATTCAGAGAAAACATATCCAGCCATTTCCTCTTTGTTAAACAGCTTCTGACCAAAAAAGGCTGGCGTGCAACGGATATATTCCCGGCTGAAGAAATTAAAAAACTTCCTTATTTTCAATCCGCCCTCAGGCGCGACGGTGTCCTTTACAGTATCGGAGCTCCAATCCTTTTAGCCGACAACTTTATTGGCACAATCCATGTAATGCGCCCGGAAAGCAGGGGGGATTTCTCCGTAAGAGATCTGCGCATGCTGGAGTTGATCTGTAACCAGATCAGTATTGCCGTTAAAAATTCGTTAACGTATGAGAAAGATCTGAAAGAAAAGGAACAAATCATTACCGTACTTCAACAAAAGGTAAAACAGGCGGAAAGACTGGCATCCCTCGGCCGGGCTGCAGCCATTATCGCCCATGAAATTAAAAATCCTCTGACCTCGATCAGAGTATCCCTTTATTCTGTTGAAAAGAAATCTTCCTGGAAGATGGATATCAGTGAAGATTTAAAAATAGTGAAAGAAGCCGTGGACCGGGTCAGCAGGACGGCAGAGGATCTCCTGCGTTTTTCAAGCGACACCTACCTGCGGCTGGAAGAGATCGACTTAAACGAATTATTAAGAGAGCTAGTGTCTGAATATAAAGAGCGCAACGGTAAAGATTTTATTATCGAGACATCCCTGAACAAACCCGTTCCCTGCACTCTGGGTGATGCAGAAAAGCTCAAGGAGATATTCGGCAACCTGTTGTTAAATGCCCTTGCAGCTACTGAAAGCGGCGGCACCGTAAGGGTATCCACCAACCACCATTTTGACCAGGTAGTTATAATTGTTGAGGATTGGGGCAGCGGGATATCCAGGGAGATCCAACAAAAAATATTTGAACCTTTTTTTACTACCAAACAAACCGGCACAGGCCTTGGCCTGGCCATAGCCAAAAAGAATATCGAAGCGCACCGCGGCTCAATTAAACTAGAAAGCGAACCGGGCTGGGGCACAAGATTTATCGTTAATCTGCCTGTATTCAATCAAGCCCGGCATGGTGATTCAGATGAACGAATTCCTGAATAGTGAGATTCGCTTATTGCTGGTGGATGATGATCCCCTTGTACGACGCAGCCTGAAGATGCTTTTTGACCTGCACGATATTTCCGTGGTGGGAGAAGCTACTAACGGCGAGGAAGCTATAGAATGCATTAAAAAGCTGGAGCCGACAATGGTCCTAATGGATGTAAATATGCCTAAAATGGACGGAATACGGGCGGCAAAAGTGATCAAAGAACAAAGCCCTAACATTCAGATTATTATTCTGACCGTAAGTAACCAGCACGACAAGGTCGTTCAAGCAATCCGCGATGGATGCTCAGCTTATGTATTGAAAGACAGCCCGGCAGAACAACTTATTGAGATTGTGGAAAGCGTTGCCGAGGGCCGCTATTTTGTAGATACCACCATTGCTAATGACCTTTTAGTAAACCTGGTACAGGGCACACCACACTACCAACTCCCCAAAGAACCCTCGCTGCTGACCCTTAGAGAAAAAGAAGTTCTTCAACTAATTGTTAACGGTAACAGCAATAAGGAGATTGCGGGTAAGTTAAATATTACCCTGCGTACCGTGAAGGCTCATGTCAGCAATATTTTAATCAAGCTGGACGTAAACGACCGCACCCAGGCAGCAGTCCTGGCCATCCAGCAGAAACTGGTGAATACCAGCCGAGATGTAACGTAGTTAAGAATTATCACAAGATTAACAAGATTACCCGGATTAACAGGATAAAAGATTTAATTATTTAAAAATATTTTTCTTATTAACTTTAAAATGGTGTGTTATACGTCTTAAGGATCCTGTAAATCCTGTGAAAACTCTTTATATCAAAAAAAAGCTGCGCCCTTTGCCGAGGCGCAGTTGAGCAGGGGGTAGGTTTTCCTTTTAATCTTAAGCCTGTTAATGGCTTTTTTTATAACTTATAATCCTATATCAACACCTCCCGGGGTAAATTATATATTTAAAACTATTTTTTAATGACTCTCTTCAGGAAGTAGCCCTCGGCGTCAATGACATCCCTGAGCAGCCTGAGGTCTTCATCTGTGGGCTCGACCATATCCTTAACATCCGGCGGAATAACTAGTTCAAAATCAACCAGTTCCTGTATATCAGCCGGAGTGCGGCCCGGTTTTACTTCTAAAAGGCTCATCCTCCTTGTTTCCTCATCAAAACCAAACAGTGCCTGGTTGGTAATAATCCTGTACGGGCCTGACCCCATAACACCAGCCTTCTCCCTGTAATCAGGTGACCCATCTCCAAAGCCGATACTGGTTACAAAGTCAAGCTTTTTAACAAATCTCCTCTTTTCCAAGGCCATAATAGCGATGGTTTTTTCGCAGTTGGCCGCCATAGCCCCGGCGCCGCCGCTTCCCGGGAAGCGGATGCCGGGTTTGTCATAATTTTTTCCTTCAATAGTCGAGCAGATATTTCCATACATATCAACCTGGGCGCCGCCGATGAAGGCATAGTCCGCACAACCTCTCTGGGTCAGCTCAAAAGCGCCGCATAAACCTTTGAGGTAACAGGCTTTACGGGCAGCTCTGGTGTCACCTACGGATAATGGCATCCCCATATCCAGAATAGGAGCGAGTGATCCAGCTTCATAAATCATGTAAAGGTTGGGGGCATGGGTAAGCTGCGCATGCATCGCCGCGATAATCGGCAGCCCGGTGCCAACAAATACTATCTTCTCGTCTTCGAGAATTCTGGAGCCGGTGAAGGCTATCATTTCAAATGGCGTATATTCAGACATTTTTTTACCTCCTTAGTTCTAATAATTCTATTATTTAAACTGCTAACTAGGTTAAGATAATTGGTTGGCCGCCGTCCATATCCCTGAGTTTCTTAATGGTTTTATAACCAATTTTATCGATGAAGTCATCATGATTTTCACAGCCAAAAATGTACTCATCATAATATTTTTTTAGTGCATCCTTGCTGCCGGTTTTGCGAAAATCTTCACAAATGCTCCTGAACATTTTAAGATGATCCATATCAAACCAGTAGTTGCCATAGCTGGCTCCCGGATAAGCCCCATATTGTACTTCAGTAACAGTGTCCACCACCGGGAACGGGATCTCGGTGAGATTTGGATATGACCTGATGTTTTCAGTGGGTATTATTTTCTCGGTGGTCATAATTGTGGCATTAGCGGCCATAGCTATTTCCGGACAGGTGCAATAAGCCCCAAAAATCCGGGCGTTCCCGTACACATCCGCGGCAGAGGTGTGGACAATACCCACATCAGGATGACAGGCCGGGAGCAGGTAAACATTCTTGCCGGTAAACGGGCATTCAATCATTTTACCCCTGTTGACCAGCTCCATATCTGAGCCGCCATGATCCCTAACCGGGATAAAGGGAATTCCCATCGAAGCCGCTTTAAACCTTACCGACATGCCATAGTTGGTGTAATCGTCCATTTCAATTATTCCGTTAGTGGCCAGGTAGCGGACCATCGGCGCGATGCCGATAATTTCATATCCCCACCAGGCCAGTTCCACGCGCTTTATAGAAACACGGTCGGGATCCAGGATCATGGCCCCTGCCAGCAACTCCGGACATATGGAGTTTGACTGGAAGGAAAGGGTCAGGTCTGTGGCCCCGTGTCTAATAATTTCATGAATAATAGCAACCGGAACCCTGGTGTTCACAAAGCCCCCAATACCCAGGTTAATGCCGTTCCTGACGTGTTTGGCCACGGCATCCTTTAAAGTCATGGTCTTGTCTTTGAGGGCGTGCGACTTGTTAACCATAAGCTTCCTTGATTCATCAGGCGTCGGCCCCCAGTATTCAAATTTTTTCTCTTTATACTCCAAATTTGATATGTTCTTAATTTTAGAACTTACACTATTCATTAATTTTTTACCTCCCTTAATAAATATTTCTTTAGACAGCTTTTCGAAGAGAAACGGAGTAATTTAATAAATGCCAAATACCACCACCTTTATTAATAATCTCTCTGAGGGCGGAAATCTGTAGCTATTTATAAACCATAAAAACTCCATTTTTCATAATATTATCTGCATTTTGTTCTCCCCACAATGTGCGGTTGTACTAGTCCTTTGATACAAGTTAAATATGTATCTATAAGACAATAATCAAAATCTTATTTATAAATATATTCTATGTGCATGCTAATACAACTAAAAATAATCAGTAATTTATGCTCTTATTCTGAATTTTTAAAAAATATAACTACTTTAACCTAACTAGTACTAGTACTTTGGTACGGTGCGCATATTGTTCCTTTGAACAATAGAATAGGGATTATAGGTACAATAAAATTAATTTTTAAGGGGGGAAAAAGCTTTATAGAGAGAATTAGAAACAGTGAAAGGAAAGGTTTCTGTCAGTCACTCCCACAGCTTTAAAATTTTATGGAGCAATTCCCTGCATTAGAACATGATTCTGCCCCATTAAAACACAAAGCTGGGAACTATCAGCAAAAAACAGTGACTGTCTCCCGATTAGTCGACGGGAGAGTAAATCCAATAAATTTTTTATTTGGATTTTGAAACCGCAAAGGAGAGTGAATATGTACTGGACAGGCCTATCACCCGATGAAGCCAGGCAATTCCTGGCAAACAAGGACAAGTCAAAAAGAGACAAAAGAATAAGCCTGAAAGAAGCGGTACAAAAGTATGTAAAAGATGGGGACAACCTTGGGATAGCAGGTTTTGTCAACGCCAGACAGCCCATCGCTATTGTACACGAGATTATCAGGCAGGGAAGGAAAGACCTGACTCTTTCCTTCCAGTCAGCCGGCCTTGCCCCGGAATACTTATGTGGGGCCATGTGCCTGGATGACAGCAAAAACAGCATCAAGAGAATGGAGCTTGCCTATCTGGCGCATGAAGCTTTTGGCATCTCCCCGCTTTTACGTTATCTAACTGAAAAATCCCTTGTTGAATTGGAAGACTGGAGCAACTACAATATGTCCGCCCGGTTTAAAGCAGGCTCCATAGGTCTTCCTTTTATCCCCTGCCGCAGCCCAATGGGCAGCGACATGCTCAAGACCAACCGCGCCGTGGTACAGGACTGCCCCTTTACCAACAGGCCGATTATGCTTCTGCCGGCATCCCATCCGAACGTCGCGCTCGTACACGTGCAGGAAGCTGACATATACGGCAACTGCCGTATTCAAGGCCCCCTCTTTACATGCCCTGAAATATCAATGGCTTCCGCACACACCATAGTTACCTGTGACCGCCTGATCGAACATGAAGACATGGTGCGCTACCCGAACAGAATCAGCATACCCTATTTTTCCGTGGACGCGGTCATTGAAGTGCCTTACGGCGCATACCCGGGCAACAGTAACGGCCTTTACTACTATGACGAAAAACACATTCCCGAATTTAGAATCGCCTGTGAGAAATTCCGTAAAGGTGACCGTGCTCCGCTCCAGGAATACTATGACAATTACATCTTCGGCGTTGAAGACACAACCGGGTTCATCAATAGGATTCCGCTCAGCCAGATCCAATATGTTGAGAAAATTGAGCCTGGTATCCGGCTCGACGCGGCTTACACTGTATTAGGAAGTTAGGAGGTGGAACATAGTGCCAAAATATTCAGAAGACTTTACTCCGCAAGAGATGATCGTTGTAGCAGGGTCAAGAACCTTGATTGATAATAAAGTGGTATTTGCCGGCACCGGCCTGCCGATGGTGGCTATCACCCTGGCCCAGCTGACGCACGGCCCCGGCATCGTACCGGTATTTGAAGCCGGCGCTGTCGGTCCGGAACTTTCCCGTGGCCTGCCCCTTTCAGTAGGCGGCTCCCGGACTACTTACAAGGCCAACTACCTGCTCGGGCTTAACTCGGCATTTGAACTGACCCAGCGCGGCTTCTGCGACTTCGGGTTCATCGGCGGCGCCGAGATCGACCCCTATGGCAACCTTAACTCGACCATGATGGGATCGTTCCCTGATGGCTATAATAAGCCCAAAACACGCCTGCCCGGCAGCGGCGGCGCCAGCGACATGGCCTGCTCCTGCGAGCGCACCATCATTATTATGGTGCACGAACCCAGGCGGTTTAACGAAAAGATTGACTATATCACCAGCCCCGGCTACCTGGACGGTTCTCCCAACGCCCGCTGGCGCGCCGGAATGGCCGGACAGGGACCGTACAGGGTCATCACCACCAAAGCCATTATGGGCTTTGATGACGAGACCAAACGGATGAAGCTAATCGCTACCCTGCCAGGCGAAACTGTTACGAGCGTCCAGGAAGCGACAGGGTTTAAACTGATTATTCCTGATGACGTGTACGCCTTTGAACCTCCCACGGTGGAAGAGGTCCGTCTGATCAGGGAAGTTATCGATCCCAAGGGTTATTTTGTTAGAAAGAAAATTAAAGAGTAGATAATTCATTGTATGTATAATAATAATTTGTTTACTCACGTGCCTTGACAAAAGGCGCGTTTTTTTTTGCATTACTGTATAACTATAAGTTTTTGGTCTAAATATCTCTTGCAAGTAATATAATGTACGTTGTATTATTTAATCAAGCAATTGGATTGTGTTCCCATATCACCTATTGCAAAACGGAGGTAAGACAAGTTGAGCATACCTGTATTGACATGCCCCCGCTGCAGTCGGGAATGGCAAATAACCGGTGATGGGAGAGTTTGCTGCAGTTCGTGTGGATATGAGACCGATAGTTATACCGGCGCTGTGGAGTATATTAAGATGCATGAAGGGCTGGAAATCCATAACGATATTTACGCAGAATCAAAACTGCCGATTTATGAGTGCCCGGCATGCGACGCTCTGGCGCTTTTAAACCGGACAGAGGCAAGTATAAATGCAGGTTTTCAATTCCTGTGTTTCTCATGCGGCAGCCAGTGGTCTGATAACGAACTGGAGCGCTGCCCCGAGTGTATCCAGTGGAAGCCCGGCGAAGAATTCGAGGAACTAATCATCTGCCGGAGTGCTGTAGGGTTCTACGTCTGCCGCGCTTGCTACGAAAAAATATTCAAATAAAACACGGAGCCGCACCCATAAAACACGGAGCCGCACCCACACAGGAGCAGCAGCTTTTAATATATAAACCTGGTGTTAGTGTTTTTCGACAATCAAGAGCGCCCTGCTATGCAGGGCGCTCCTTTATTTTATCATTCAGCCGTCTGTTGCACCTAAGCCTCGAGCCTCCGGGGCGCTTTTGTTAGTGCCAGCACAACAACACCAACCGCGACAAAAACCGCGCCGATAGTAAAGGACATCGCGTAAGTGCCAAACATGTCGAACATTCTGCCAGCCAGCAGGTTGGAAACAAAGCCGGCTATGCCCCAGGAGGTGAACAACAGGCCGTAGTTGGAGCCCTGCGCCGTCGGCCCGAAGTACTGCAGGCAGGCGGACGGAAACAGGGTGAACATGGCGCCGTAGTTCCAGCCTATGATTATGGCTACTATGCAGAGGAGGAAAAGAGTCTTGCCTACCGGGAATAATACCGCCATAGCTGCAACCTGGAGTGTGAAGGTAACCAGGAAGCAAATCCTTACGCCTGCCTTGTCGGCAATGGCGCCGATCAGTACCCTGACTATAGCATTTGCCGCGTTTAGACAACTGGTCGCAAGGGCAGCCTGCATGGCTATTGATGACGTCACGTCCTTGGGCAAGGCGCTGACAGCAACTCCCGCCAGGGCTGCAGCCTCTTTGTTCATCTCGTTAATGCCGTGGGCTGCTATAACTCCGATAACCATCAGACCAGCAAAGGAGCCGCAGAAATATGCCAAGTATAGCATCCAGAACTGCACCGTCTTGATCGTCTCGTTATAGGTGTAGTCACGACCCGCTTTCGGTGCGCCAGCCTTGGGAGCAGGCGGATTCCATCCGGCAGGCTTATAGCCGGCGGGCGGATTAGACAGGCACAACCCGGCAATGATAGCCATAAAAAACATTGCCACCCCTACATACTTGAACACAGGCAGCGCGCTGCCGGCGCCGATAGACGGGCTGTTAATCATTGACGTCGCCAGCGGGCCCATGATAAACGAACCCAGGCCGAGACCAACCACCGTGAGGCCGGTGGCCAGCGCCCTCCGGTCAGGCCACCACTTGGGCGCGGTAGCAATTGGCGGCAGGTAAACCAGGCCTCCGCCGAAACCGGCGATAAGGCCATAGTACAGATATAATTTGATTAAATCTTGCGGTCCTTGTAATGTAGAAACCAGGAAGAAACCTATACCGACGATAGCGCCCCCGATGACAACCACGGGCCTGGGACCGAACCGGTCGCTCAGCCTGCCGGCCGGCATGGTCATCAGGCCGAATACCAATACGCAAATGGCGTATGCCAACCCCACTTCAGTAGCCGACCAACCGAACTCTGCCCTAAGGGGCTTGATAAATACACTGAACGCATACAGCAGTAAACCACAGGTAGTGCTGCCCAGTACTCCACCTAAAAGAGGAACCCATCTAGGCATAACTTCACGTCCTTTCTTTATTATTAGTTAATCAAATAATATTGCTTTAGCGACTCCTAAAAATTAGAATTATGCCGACGCTTTTTTGTCCTTATCACCTCCCTCAACCCCTAAAAACAAAAATAGTTTTTAGGACCTATAGCTTAACCTCACCTCACCGGCACGCACCACCGGAACCATAAGTTCCAACATGCAATACCGTTTCGGAAGGTTACTATACCCCCAAAAACCATTTTAAACCAGAGGCGGCTCATTTAAACGACCCGGCAAATAGGCCAGAACTTCCTCTTGATCTATATTATACACTAACTTGCAAAAAAATTCCTTCCTAAATTGACTTTATTTTTAAAAAATTTATTTTTTGTACTTTTTAGTTTAATTGATTTGCCCGCCTGGCTAAAATTTTAGCGTTTATCCTGGCCATAATATTAATCGTGCTCAGTTCGTGGAATGTCTGGATTATGGCGCTTTCCACGGGACCATTAACACCTAAAAGCCGCCGGTTGATATCAAATTCCACGCCGTATTTTTCCTGTAGTTCTTTATTTAAAGATTCCAGTATATTCCGCCTGCATTCCTCATCACCCAGATCAAGCCATTGCTTTTTATTACATAAAAGCGGGTCGATTTTGTAATCGCGACCGAGACATTCTAAAAAAAGTTCTCTGAAGTCATCAAATTCCGGCCTTTTCAATTTCTCATCTCCTGCTCATCATAATAAATTATAATGCCCTATAATAAATTCTAAATTAACAGCGGTGTTTCTACAACTGATAAATACCCGATTATATAAAAAATACCCGGCAAATACCGGGGCTTGTACTTTGCCATATATCAATTTAACGGCTTTTACGATGCTCACCTGGCCTCTTGCATCAGGCCGGTTTCATGGGATACTGCCGCTTTTGAGCCGACAACAGCATTCAACATATTAAGACGATCAAACAAATTGACTGGATTAACAGACCTACTTATTGTATACGCCAAATAAAAATAATTTGGGGCTAACCCAGAAGGACCAGCCCCGTCCAACAATCTTTAACACGCAAAATTTTTCGATAACTAGTTAAACCTTTCCGGCCATGTTTTTACCAAAAGGCTGCGTATAACCTTCTTTTCCAGCTTTCAGAATATATTCTATGGCCATCCCTGCCGCGTAAATCACCATTTTCATACATTCTCTGAACCTATCCTTGTCGAACCATTCGGGATAGTCTTTATTTAGTTCCATGCAATCCAGCGCCCCGAACTTTTCTTTAAATTCATGAGACATCCCGTTGAATAAACGGTACAGGCCGGGATTGCCGTACAGGCGGTCTACCCGGTCTTTAAATTCGCCTTCCAGCGGGTTTCGCCGCCCGTGTACAGCGCCAACTGCCATCACTGCCCCGATCAGGGCTCCGCAGTTGTTTCCGGCCAGTCCGATACCGCCACCAAAACCGGTGGCAAGGGACACTGCTTCGGGCCCAAGATCGGTTACCCCCGTGTCGATAACGGCTTTAAACACGGATTCCGCACAGTTAAGCCCGTCTTTGAAGTTTTGTTTGGCGTTGTCTTTTGCCTTTTGCACTAAATCATTGCTCATAGCCCATCCCTCCTTTTATAGAAACTCAAATCACAACAATTGTTATCTTAATTGTAGCAAAAACCTTTACGGTTTTGTCTAAATATTATGCAATTATCTGTCTATTGAAAAAAATTTTTTTTATTTAATTTATAAAAGTTCTGTTTGAAAGTTTGTAATCAGGACGGAGCCCTGTGCTTCAACGAAGTTGACTACTGCGGCTAAAACCTTGTGCACATGTGCCTGTTCACAGCTGACCATAGAAATACCAAGGGTTGAACACTGCCATAATTCTTGTTGGCCTACCTCGGCCACGGAAACATTAAAGCGGTTTTTTATCCGTGCAATTAAGCTTTTTAGTATCCGTCTTTTATCTTTCAGAGAATTTGCTTCCCCCAGGTGTAATTGCAGCGTTAATACCCCAATAATCATATGTCATACCTCCGGCATAAAAACTCACTAGATATACTTCATCAGTTCGTCCCACCTGTCTATTATCCCATCAGGCTGCAGTGATACCATTTCTTCGCGTCCGGCAAGTCCCCATGTTACCCCCAGGGTACGGGCGCCAGCATTCCGGCCGGTTAAAATGTCAAACCTGCTGTCACCAATATATATGGTCCTGGAAACATGCGCTCCGAGAAATTTTACAGCATGAAGCAGCGGCTCCGGGTCTGGTTTGTGCTTTAACAGGTCATGCGCGGTAATTATTACGTCCATAAAACGATCAATTCCGGTAAAAGCTGTGGTCCTTGCAGTGCCGGGCTTTCCCTTAGAAGTTACAATACCTAGTTTTATTTGCCGTTTTTCAAGATTGCTCAACATAGCCAAGGTGCCGGGAAAAAGCCTGGTAAAAAGAGCAAGATCACGATGGTAGTAAATCTGGTAAAGATCTTCAAAACGAGACTCTTCTTTCCCTGTAAAATGCTTCCCGATATCCTTTAACGGCAGCCCAATCATATTTTCAATACCTTTTTCATCCCACTTTAGGCCCATTTCATCAAACACGTGCCGGTAGGTCCTGAATATCAGAGGCAGTGAATCAACTAATGTACCGTCCAGGTCAAACAAAACCGCTTCCGTCTGCAAAAAAATCATTCCTATTCTTAAATAAACTTTGTTAATCCTGTCAATTTGTTTTTAAATCCCTGATCAGGAGAGGGAAAAAGCTTAGAAAATCAGCGCTTACAAGATGGAAGTTAATATCCCAGGCGTTTTCCGGCAAACGCAGGCGCACTGCCCCACCATGCAGGTGGCTGTATATCACGGTGCTTACCCCGTATTTTTGAAACATTTCAATAAATTCATTTTTTTCGTGGTTCTCTGCCGTAGGCATAAAGTGAATCAATACAATTATATCCTTAACCTTTCTTAAATCAACACTCTTGAGGGAATTATCCATCCGGATTAATTCCCTGCGGTATATCTTCATATCATCACTGGTAAAGCATTGTGCGCCGGGGCACCACCACCCTCTGGAACCGCATATGGCGATATCACCGACAAGCATATGATCATTTTGAATAACTGCCATATTATCAGGCAGGGCTGCCCGGACCTGCGCCAGGCTCTGCCACCAGTAATCATGATTGCCGGCCACACATATGACAGTACCCGGCAGCAGTCCGAGAAATTCAAGATCAAACCTGGCCTCAGCAAGTTTTAAAGCCCAGGAAATATCACCGGGCATGAGGACGATGTCACCTGTTTTTACTGTATTAATCCAGTTTTTATAAATCTTCCTGTAATGTTCCCGCCACACCTCTCCAAATATATCCATTGGTTTATAGACCTCAACGCTGTCCCAGGCAGCCGGGTTAACCCTTTTACGAAAGGACAGATGAACATCCCCGATTGCGAATATCCTCAATTTAACACCTCCCGGCCTCTTCTAATTTAACCTGTTTTACGGGGAAATAAAAGAGCTAAAAAAAGCCCTTAAGGGCTTTTCAGGTTGCAGATAAATTCTCCCTGGTTTTGAATCCGCTTGGCATTTGGGTCGTGAGTCGTTAGTATTGTACTGTGTTTCTCGATCTTGATGCCCTAAATAGTGATCGTGTGTATTCAATAAGCTTTCTGTTCCAGCTTAATCCTAAGCCTTTTCAGGGCTCTAGTATGCAGTTGGCAAACTCTCGACTCGGTAACATCCAGGACCTTCCCGATTTCCTTTAATGTCAGCTCCTCCTGGTAATAAAGCGCCAGGACAATGCGGTCTTTTTCCGGTAGTTCCTCAATAGCTTTGATCAGAAATTGCTTACTCTCTTCCTTCTCTAGCGTGTCCAATGGATCGGGGCTGTCAGAGTCCTGAATCATATCTCCCCACCTCACCCGTTCACCGTCTGCCAGTGATACAGTATCATCCAGGGAGGACAAGGAAAGAAGGTTCACCTTCCCTTCTAGTTTATACAAATCTGATATCGTAATTCCCATAGCTTCGGCCAATACTTCAGGTCTGACCGGATCTCCAAATTCTTTTTGCAACCTTTCCCTGGTTGTTTTAAGCAGTTGGATTTTCTTCCATAAGGTACGGGGAATCCAGTTAAGCTTCCTGATTTCATCGATCATGGCCCCGCGGATCCGACTACACGCATAAGCATTGAAGCTTACACCCAGGTCAGGGTTATACTTCTCCACAGCCCCCAGGAGACCAAAAATACCATAACTCTCCAGATCCTCCTGGCCGATAAAAGCAGGTAGCTTTACCGCCAGCCGACCGGCGAGATATTTAACAAGAGACAGATGAGCCAATACAATATCATTTTTTAGCCCTGCGTCCCTGGACTGGCGATACTTCTGCCAAATCTCATCGGTGACAGCCATGTACCCACACTCTCCTGTTTTTCTTAGTAGTAATATTCTGCCTGGGAACTGCCTTATCATCAGGCAAACAAGGCAAACAAAAAACAAGCCTGATAGAAAGGGCTTGATCCTAATATACAGTCCCGGCAACCCAGCCGCCTTGGCCAATATTCCAGTAAACAGGAAATATTAGCTTTAGGCCCGTAGCTTTGCGCCCTTCCCTTTCAAGAAGTTTGCCCTCTCCGATAGTAATATTTAATTATAAAGGTACAAATTTCCTATTCCGTAAGCTAATCATTCAACAATAAAAAACATAATCCTGCAACAAAAAAAAACATAATCCTGCAACAAAAAAACTTTTATGAAAATATTTCTAAAAAAAATCATGATTAATGACAATTTTGCATATAAAAGTTTTTTAAAAACAAAAACGAGCCTGTTAAACAGCTCATTTTATTATTGATAACATTTAATAATATCGTACCAAATATAACCTATGGCGGACTATAGAGCCGCGCGGCCAATATATTGTCTGCTTTACGTCCTAGTTTTGTTCAGATGCCTGTACGAGATACCGGCAGCGATTTTTTTGCTGTCCGGCTGATAAGAACCGTCCTGAATGCTTTTTTTTAGAGCAGCTACCAGGTTCTCCCGGACGGACGGCCATTTGCCAAGCATACTGCGATATGTTAGCCTTTCCATTGTTTCCCGTGAAATTTCCGCACTATCTCCAATGATTTGGCCGTCTTGTTGCCCTTTTTGCACATCATTATCTTTTTTCATCTGGTCAGTGCAAGTTTTTAGAGTTCCATTTCCACCCGGCCAGTTGATTTTCACCTGGATCACCTGCCTTGTTTCCTAAAAATAATCGTCAGTGCAAACATGAAACTGTAGTAATAAAGGGTCCTAATTCTATACTACTAAAGTACCATATAAGCTCACTGGGATTATTTACAAGGGCATATGTGCATAGGTTCAGATGTTCTCTTTAATCCTTGACTCCACCCTGTTAGCCCAGACGGTCTCTATTTCCACATCAAGTGTTACTCCTTTTTCACCGTGTTCCTTACGCAGTACTTTTCCCTTTTCATGCAACAGCGGTAGCAGCCAGCTTTTGTCGTAAGGAATAAAATATGTTTTTCGCAGCCGCCTGGAGATGAATGCCCGGGCGATGTCTTCCAGCAGTTCTGCAAACCCCCATCCCTTGTGGGCAGAAAGGGCTACCCCCTGCTGCCCTTTTTCAAACGACGGAAGATGTCCGTCCGGTAAAAGGTCAAATTTATTATATACCATGATAAATGGTTTATCCGCTGCTCCCAGCGACTCAAGAACCCCGTGCACGGCTTCAATATGATTTTCAGCATTGGGATGAGAAGCGTCAACAACATGCAGAAGCAAATCGGCCTCTACTACTTCTTCCAGGGTAGCCCTGAACGCCGCTACCAGGTGGTGGGGCAGGTTTTGGATAAATCCCACAGTATCAGTTAACAAAATTACCTCGTTATTTGGCAGGATCACGCGGCGTGTAGTGGGATCGAGGGTAGCAAAAAGCTTATCCTCCACCAGTACGCCTGCTCCTGTCAGTTCCCTGAGAATTGTAGATTTTCCCGCATTTGTATATCCCACCAGTGCTACCAGGGGAATTGGGATTTCCCTGCGGCTCCGCCGCAATAAGTCACGATGTTTTTTTACTTCCTTGATCTCCGCGTTCAGGTCCGCTATACGCTTACGGATGCGCCGGCGGTCAATTTCCAGCTTTGTTTCACCAGGGCCTCTGGTGCCGATGCCGCCACCCAGACGAGACATTGCAGTTCCCCGCCCGGTAAGGCGCGGCAGAAGATAATTAAGCTGGGCGAGCTCAACCTGCAGCTTGCCCTCACTTGTTTTAGCCCTGCCGGCGAATATGTCAAGGATCAGCTGAGTCCGGTCAATAATCCTGACACCGGTAATTTCCTCTAAGTTGCGGGCCTGGACGGCAGAAAGCTCCCGGTCAAAAATAGCCAGGTCGGCGCCATTATCCCGGCAGAGCACACCCAATTCCTCCGCTTTGCCTTGACCGAGAAAAGTCACAGCATCAGGCTTGTTCCTTTTCTGAAACACCTGCTGCAGGACATCAGCGCCGGCTGTATCTGCCAACCGGGCTAGTTCTTCAAAGGAATACGCCGTCTGTTCGGGGTCGTCCCTCGTCAATTCTATATCTACGAGAATTGCTTTTTCCCGCCGGTTTTCCAATGCCAACAAAATCTCTCCTGACTATTTAACATTACAGCGATTATATAATATTAAAATGTCCTGCGGCAACAGCAGCACTAATCTTTTGAACAAAAACTTCTTTTCCTCAGTCACATTTAAATAGGGGAGCGGGGACATTCCTCATTTTGCAGGAATGCATACAAAAGAATCGCGGTAGGGACACCCGTTGCCGGGTGCCCCCCCGCACAGAATCCGTACGTGAGAAACTACCTCATACGGCTCCTACCTCGGGTCTGACGCGAAGCCTTTGGTTTGGGTATGGTTCGCTGCTTCTCGCCGTTATAACGTGTTGCCTTCCCTTTCACACCACAAGGTCGGCACCCCGGAAGGGTGATTTCGGAGCTCAATGGCTGGCCTGCGTTTTCCCCTGTCAACGCTTCACGTGCGGCCTCGCGGCTGCCTGCAAATGACTCGGGGCCGTGGTGGTGCAGCTACTCCTTCCCACGTAAGGCTCTCTCATCCCCTACCCTATGCCGGTTTATCCCGGCTTTTCGGTGTGTCCCCTTGTTAATTTCATTCCGTCCGGTCTTCAAAGATCAGACTGCCGCTCACCGGATCCACTTTTACCAGAACGCCGCCGCGAGCTTTCTTCCCTTCCAGCAGGTGTACCGAAAGCGGGTTCTCCAACCGCTTTTGAATAGTCCTCTTCAGGGGCCTCGCTCCGTAGACCGGATCGAATCCTTCTTCCGCCAGCAGCGTTTTAGTCTCCTCTGCAACTTCCAGGTTGAAGCCGAGTTTTTCCAGGCGCTGTTTCAGAAGGAGCAGTTGGATATCTACAATCCGGGCGATTTCATCCCTGCCCAGGTTGTTGAAAATCACGATTTCGTCAACACGGTTCAGAAACTCAGGCCGGAAGTTAGCCCTCAGCTCATCCATCACACGGGACTCCAGATCGGCGCGGTTATCATCCCTGATTTCACGGAACCAGTGACTGCCCAAGTTGGAGGTCATGATCACGACGGTATTCCGGAAATCCACAGTACGGCCATGTCCGTCTGTCAGGCGGCCATCATCCAACAGCTGCAGCAGAATGTTAAACACATCCGGGTGCGCCTTCTCGATCTCGTCAAACAGAATTACCGCATAAGGTCGGCGTCGTACAGCTTCAGTAAGCTGACCGCCCTCCTCATAGCCGACATAGCCGGGAGGCGCCCCGATCAGCCGTGAGACCGTATGTTTTTCCATATATTCGCTCATATCGAAACGCAACATGGCTCGCTCGTCATTAAAAAGAAAGTGCGCCAGCGCCCTGGCCAACTCGGTTTTGCCGACACCGGTGGGACCCAGGAATATAAAAGATCCCATCGGCCTGTTCGGGTCGGATACTCCCGCCCTGGCCCGGCGGATTGCGTCAGAAACCGCCTGTACCGCCCATTCCTGGCCGACCACCCTTTCCGTCAGGAGCTTTTCCATCTGCAACAGTTTCTGCACTTCCCCTTCCAGCATCCTGGATACAGGGACACCGGTCCATTTGGATACCACATCTGCAATATCTTCTTCGTCCACTTCTTCCTTCAACATCTTATGCGCTTTTTGCAGTTCTGCCAGCTTTTCGTTGCTTTGCTGCAAACGCCTTTCTAAATCCGGCAGTACGCCGTAGCGTAGCTCGGCTACCCTGCCCAGGTCGGTATCCCGCTCCGCCGCCTGCTCCTGCAGCCGGGTCTCTTCAATTCTTTCCTTGATTTCCCGGATGCTCTGGATCAGCTCTTTTTCCTTACGCCAATGCTCCTTCAAGGTTTCCATACTTGATTTGAGAGCACCCAGCTCATCTTCCATTTTCTCCAGCCGTTCCTGGCTGGCCTTATCCTGCTCCTTGGCCAGCGCCTGCTTTTCAATTTCAAGTTGCCTGATGCGCCTGTCTATCTCATCTATCTCTGTCGGCATGCTGTCGATTTCTATCCGCAGCCGGGACGCCGCCTCATCTATTAGATCAATGGCCTTATCAGGCAGAAAACGCTCTGAAATATAACGGTGGGACAGCGTCGCCGCGGCAACAAGAGCGGTATCTTTAATCCTCACCCCGTGGTGCACTTCATATTTTTCTTTAAGCCCCCGCAGGATGGCTATGGTATCCTCTACGTTGGGCTCTCCAACGTAGACAGGCTGAAAACGGCGTTCCAGCGCGGCGTCTTTTTCTATATGCTTGCGGTACTCGTCCAGGGTAGTAGCCCCCACACAGCGCAGTTCACCCCTTGCCAGCGCCGGCTTCAACATGTTGGCCGCGTCAACGGCCCCTTCTGCCGCCCCGGCGCCCACCAGGGTATGCAGTTCATCAATAAAAAGGACAATTTCTCCCTGGGCTTCGTTGATTTCCTTTAATACTGCCTTTAGCCGGTCCTCAAATTCACCGCGGTATTTTGAGCCTGCGATCATGGCGCCTATATCCAGGCTGAGCAGGCGTTTATTCTTTAAACTTTCGGGGACATCGCCGCTCACCATGCGCTGGGCCAGCCCTTCCGCTATAGCGGTCTTACCCACGCCGGGTTCACCAATTAATACAGGGTTGTTTTTTGTGCGCCTGGAAAGGACCTGGACTACCCTGCGAATTTCCTCGTCCCTGCCGATCACCGGATCCATCTTACCCTTGCGGGCGAGCTCAGTCATGTCTCTGGTATAGCGCGCCAGTGACTGGTATTTGTCTTCCGGGTTCTGGTCAGTAACACGCTGGGTGCCGCGGATTTCCAGCAGGATTTTGTAAACACGGTCCTGGGTAACCCCGTTCCCGCGCAGGATTTTCCCCGCTTCCCCTTCCCTGCTGGCGACCATACCCAGTAAGATGTGCTCAGTGCTTAAATATTCATCCTTAAGCCTCTCCGCTTCTTTCCAGGCCAGGTCAACAATTTGGGAAAGCCCCTGGGAAACGTAGGCGCCGCCGGCGCCTCGCACTTTTGGCAGCCGATCCACAGCGGACTGAACCTGGTTTGTCAGTTTAACTATGTCTATCTCAAGTTTTTTCAGGATCTGCCTGACCAGCCCCTCGTCCTGCCGGAGCAAACCCAGTAAAAGGTGTTCACTCTCCATTTGCTGGTTACCGTATTCAGACATAAGTTTTTGCGCATCCTCAAGCGCTTCCTGGGTTTTCAGGGTCAGTTTATCCAGCCTCATAAAATCACTCCTCTCTTATCGTATCTGTCGGACCGGGTAAACCGGGCCAACTCTGTAAAAAACGAGGGGACTGCTCTTCCCTCGTTATAAAAAAGAATATATCGCCGGGGCATCTAAATTATTCAACCTTAATATTGATTTCTTCCTTTGGTTCAACTTTCTCCTTGGGCAGCATTATTTCAAGGACACCTTCCTGGTAACTGGCCTTTGCCTCAGCTTGTTTTACCGGCATGTCAACTGTGAAAGACCTGCTGTACGAGCCATAGCTGCGTTCGGTCCTTACATAATTCGCCCCTTCTTCTTTTTCTTCCTTGCTGCGTTCAGCCTGAATGGTCAGTATGTTTTCATTAAAATTAATTTTTATATCTTCTTTTTTCATCCCCGGCAGTTCAGCCTTAATCAGGACAGATTCCGGAGTCTCCTTTATATCCACTGGAAATGCAATCTGATTGGCGTTGCCCTCCGGCATCCTCAAATAGCTTATGTTATCGTCAAAAAGCTTCGCTATTGCTCCCTGCAGGCCTGCCAATTCACGAAACGGATCCCACCTTACTAAAGCCATTAAAAAAACACCTCCACATAATTATAGTTATTATTATTTAGTAATGCCCCGGCATCATTTAACTGCCTTTGACCTTATTTGACCTTTGATATAATTATAAAATAAGGTTTTATTACTGTCAATATCGTCCCAATATTTTTAAGAAAATTTTAACTTTTATTTAATATATTCCCCATATTGCCCCCTCATCAGTCCGGATTTGTTTAGATTTTCAGGAAATATCCGGCCTGTACAAGCATACACTTTACTAAAACAAGAAAGGAGGGCGATTATGAGGCTTTTTAATGCTGTCGCAGCCGGGCTGCTTACCGGCCTTCTCTTATATTTTCTGGCGACGCTAGCCGTAGCGAAGGCCGCTTTTTATGTTTTTGTAATTGGCACGGTACTGTTTGCCTATCTCTTCTACCGTAACTCCCGGTCAATTGGCGTCATATGGACCAAAGCCTGCCTGGTTGCCGCCGTCGAATGTCTGGTTATACCCCTGGCATCCTGGATCCTGCCGTTTTTTTACGGTCAGGAGGCCGTTATGACTGCTCAACAAGGCGCCCGGGCAGTCGGTGAATCTTTTGGTTCCTTGCTGGGCGGCGGTCTGGTAAGCCTGTTGACAGGTTATACCGGGATCTTGATTGGAATTTTTCTCCTGGCCATTGCTTACATTTCTATCAAACCCGCCAGGAGAAGGTGTTAGATGAGATTTTTTATAAAATATATTTATAAATCTATTATGTTAACCCGGGATAATTGTAATATGCCGGGTTTTTTACTGTGTCAGAATGTCTTTACTTTTTTTTATTCTATTTGCATTATTTTCATTTCCATGAGCAAACTATTAAAGAAATTCCAGCCAGCAACCAGGGGCTTTTTATCCTACGAATAAAAGGAGGTGGATTTGTTGACGCAGTTAACCGAAATGGAGCTTTTCCAACTTGAAGAACAGCTCAGGGCTGAGGCTCTGGCAATTAACAAAAACATAACGTATGCCCAAGAATCGACCGACCCGAAACTCCAGCAATTATATACGAGAATTGCTGATAGACACAGGGGACATTATGAAATCTTGATGAGGAACGCGCAAAATTTTGCCCAGCAGAGGCAATTCTAGGAGCTGAAGAAAATAATGTTAGATGATAAAGACCGTTTAACAGATAACCTGGTTACCCAGAAATATATTGCGGGCGGTTATAACCATGCTGCCCTTGAAGCAGCCAACAGCCAACTTCTGGATGCCTTTACCGGTATTTTAAGAGATGAGCACCAGATGCAGCACGAAATATTCATGGAAATGAACAACCGCGGTTGGTATCAGCCCAAAACGGCAAATATGAACGATCTCAGTCAGCATATTAACAAGTGGAACCAGGAACTGCAAAGGGTGCAGAACACTGCTGCCAGGCGCACAATGCCGCCGCAGCAGGCTTTCCAGGGGAACATGCCTCAGTATAATTACCAGGCCGGGGCAACAATGCCCCAGCAAATGGGTATGCCCCCGGCACAAACCACCATGTACCGGCCGCCGCAAAGCCCCATGATCTAAACTTAAATGGCGCCGACTTCAAGCCGGCGCCATTTAAGTTTAACCAGGGACAATTTTATAGTACAGGCCAAGTAATCTTTGACATTGCCGGTCTATTATTCCAACAAATCAGTTCACCCTGAAAAACAACCTTTCGGCCCTCTTTTCTCACCAAATCCTACCATGAATAAAAACCATTTAACCTGCATTTTATGTCTTTTAACTCAAATTTCTTAATTATTTAAAAAATTTAATATATTATAAAAGCATTATTTGTTATAGTTAGTTTATTGTATATATAAAATATTTTACACTATTTAATTTAGCGGAGGGGTAATAAATGTCGCATAAGGAAACTGGTAGTGGGCAATCCTCATTGAACAAAAAGAGAGTTTTCAATCCAACACCTGATTTTGCGGAAAAAGCGCTTGTCGGCAGTATGGAAGAGCGCAACAAAATGTGGCAAAAATCTACTGAAAAACCGGACGAGTTCTGGGCTGAAATGGCTGAACACATTGATTGGTTCAAGAAATGGGATAAAGTTGAGGAATATGATTTCGGAGATAATTTCTTTATCAGATACTTTGACGGTGGTAAATTAAACGCCTCATATAACTGCCTGGATCGCCATTTAACAAGCTGGCGCCGAAACAAGGCCGCCCTGATCTGGCAGGGTGATCCCCAGGAAGAAAGCAAAACATACACTTATCTCCAGCTGCACCATGAAGTCTGCAAATTCGCCAATGTTTTAAAAAGCTTAGGAGTAAAAAAAGGGGACCGCGTCAGTGTATACCTGCCGATGCTCCCTGAACTTGTTATTACCTTACTGGCCTGCGCCAGGATTGGGGCTATCCATAGCGTGGTTTTTGGCGGCTTTAGTGCCGAAGCCCTGCGTGACCGGATTCAAGACGCAGGTGCGGAAATCCTGGTCACCAATAATTTTGGCTACAGGTCCGGCAAAGTGCTGCAGGCCAAAGAAACAGCAGATGAAGCCCTGCGTGACTGCCCGAAAGTTAAGAAATGCATTGTAGTCAGGCGGATCGACCAGGATTGCAAGATGAAAGATGGCCGCGATCTCTGGTATCACGAGCTGATGAGAAATGCCTCGGCTGACTGTGCACCGGAGCAGATGGATGCGGAAGATCCGCTTTTCATACTTTACACCAGCGGCAGCACCGGCAAACCCAAAGGCGTGCTGCACACCAGCGGCGGTTACCTGGTATATACTAATACAACCTTCAGATATATCTTTGACTACCGGGAAGAGGATATACACTGGTGCACGGCTGATATCGGCTGGGTTACCGGACACAGCTACATAATTTACGGCCCCCTCTCGGCAGGCGCGACAACCCTGATGTTTGAAGGCACACCTAGTTATCCGGCACCGGACAGGTTCTGGGAAATCATAGAAAAATACCGGGTTAATATCTTTTACACCGCTCCCACAGCAATACGATCAATGATGAGGGACGGTGACCGCTGGCCGCTTAGCAGAGACCTCAGCAGCCTGCGCCTGCTGGGCTCGGTCGGTGAGCCAATTAATCCCGAAGCCTGGCTGTGGTTCTACAAGGTAATTGGCAAAGAAAAATGTCCGATAGTTGATACCTGGTGGCAGACTGAAACAGGCGGCGTCTTAATATCACCCTTACCCGGCTGCGTTCCGCTGAAGCCAGGCGCAGCCACATTGCCATTTTTCGGTGTAGATGCGAAAGTTATTCGCCACGACGGCACTGAGGCCGGTATCAACGAAGCCGGATACCTGGTGATCACGAAGCCCTGGCCCGGCATCATGCGCGGTGTATACGGCGAGCCCAATAGATTTAGAAACACCTATTTTACCCACTACCCGGGCTGCTATTTTACAGCGGACGGCGCCCGCAAGGATGAAGACGGTTATTTCTGGCTGACTGGCCGTGTGGACGACGTGATCAATATATCAGGACACCGGTTGGGTACGGCTGAAGTGGAAAGTTCGTTGACGGCGCACCCCAAAGTGGCTGAGGCGGCAGTGGTAGGCTACCCGCACAATATCAAGGGCGAAGGTATTTACGCCTATGTAACGTTAATAGAAGGAATTGTCGCTACAGAAGATTTAAGAAAAGAACTTGTCGCCATAGTACGCAAGGAGATTGGCCCGATTGCTTCGCCGGATATCATACATTTCACTCATTCTCTGCCGAAGACCAGGAGCGGCAAGATCCTCAGGCGGATTTTAAGGAAGATCGCAGCCGGAGAGATTGAACAGCTCGGTGACGTCTCCACACTGGCAGACCCGACAGTAGTAGATTTACTGATCAACCATAAACCTTGAAAATAAAATGCGTTTTGCCTGCCAACAATATTTATTATACTAACTTTGATAGGAGATAAAAGGCAGAAGAACTTATGATGAGCACATTCAGGATTGGCGTTTGCCAGATGCTGGTCGTAAAAAACAAGGAATTGAACAACTCCAGGGCCCGGGCCATGATCAAAGAAGCAGCGGCGGTTGGCTGCAGGCTCGTGGTCCTGCCGGAGATGTTCATTCAACTGCCCTTACAAGAGTAGCCTTTTTCCGGATTACGCGGAAAGTTATCCGGCGGGAAGCACGCTGCAAATGCTGTCGGCTGCAGCGGCCGAAGAAAAAGTATACCTGGTCGGCGGCTCCATACCGGAACGCGAAGAAAACATTATCTATAACACCAGCTTTGTTTTCGGCCCCCGGGGCGAAATGCTGGCAAAACATCAAAAAATTCATCTGTTCGACGTGGATCTGCCCGACGGGCTCTCCTTTCACGAATCAAAGACGCTTGGAGCCGGGAAAAAGATCACGGTGGTTGAAACAGATCTCTGCCCCCTGGGTGTGGCTGTATGCTACGACATCCGGTTTCCCGAGCTGATCCGGTTAATGGCGCTGCTGGGCGCTGAGATAGTGATTTTGCCTGCTGCCTTCAACATGAACACCGGACCCGCCCACTGGGAACTGCTGCTGCGGACGCGCGCCGTCGACAACCAGGTCTTTCTTGTCGGCGCCTCTTCCGCCAGGGATGCCGCAGCATCATACGTAAGTTACGGCAACTCTGTTATCGTAGACCCCTGGGGCAGAATAATCGCCCAGGCCGATGAAAAGGAAACGATCATCTACGGCGAGATAGATCTTCAGCTTTTAAACGAAACAAGAGCGGCGCTGCCCCTGTTAAAACACCGCAGGCCGGACCTTTACGAGCTAAAAAGTTTGAATGGCTGCTGACAGCAACTACCCTTATGCTAAAATAAACCCCCTGCCTGTCCAGGGGGTTGTTGCATTAAACAGATACTACTTCTTTAACTTCCGGTACTTCCTGCTTGAGCACCCGCTCAATACCCTGCTTGAGGGTTATTTTAGCGCCGGGTCAACCGCCGCAGGCCCCTTTAAGGCGCACCTTCACCAAACCGTTTTCATTAACATCAACAAGTTCGACATCGCCGCCGTCTCTTTGAAGAAAAGGACGCACTTTGCCCAGTGCCACTGCAACTTTTTCTTTCACCGGTATTTGACCTCCCTTCAACTATAATTATTATGACTGCCCATAACCGTAAGTATGTGTCTAAAGCTTTACAGTTTAAACCTATTCTACCTGTTATAAAACGCTATTACAACAATATATCTTATAAATAAAGGCTAAAATATAAAAATATTTTATAACAAAAGCATATATAATCTAGTTAACGCAATAAAAAACCCTCCACCTCTTAGCCTGTGAGAAGTGAAGGGCTTTTTGCTACTAAATTACTTCAGGAAAACTAAACAGAAATTACCTCCTTAACTTCCGGAATCTCCTGCTTGAGCATTCTCTCAACGCCCTGTTTCAAAGTAATCTTCGCGCCCGGGCAACCGCTGCAAGCGCCTTTCAGGCGAACTTTAACCACTCCGCTGTCGCTGACATCAACCAGTTCGACATCACCGCCGTCTCGTTGGAGAAAGGGACGGACCTTACCCAGCACTTCTTCGACCTTTTCCTTCATGGATTTACCTCCTCCCAAAACGCCTATAAAAATTATAGTTATTTGCAAAGTTAAGCTTATTCTAGCTATTTTGCTCAGCATATACAAGAGAATTTTGTGCCTAAAATGCAGATTTACTATTGAAATTATTTATCCTCGGCGTGATAATAATAAATTAATTATATGAGATCTATGTTGTGATTACCTCAACAATGATCAGGGTATTCATATTGACTTAAGCATACCCTTTCTGTTAAAATAAGCTTTGTTATAAGTTCAATGCCGAAGTGGCGGAACTGGCAGACGCAGCGGACTCAAAATCCGCCGGGCTCAACACCCGTGTGGGTTCGACTCCCACCTTCGGCACCAGAAATAATTGCTCTTAAAGCCGTGCTATAAGCGGATTTGAGAGCTTTTACTTTTCTGGCGACACCATTTTTTTAGCGCATACGCGAAAATAAACCTGAACGGACCGGTGGCATTTTATAGAGGAAGCAAAGAATCCGGTTCCATTCCAAATTTTGCATGAGCCAACCGATCATCTGTCATTGCTCCTTTTGCGCGTTATTTTTCAGCGCCTTGACCTGATCATTGAAATCACCAGTCCCAAGACAATAATAGCAGCTGATGCCAAACAGGTTTTTAAGACTGCAATATTAAGAAGATACATTTCGCTGCTTTTACTTGCATTAAGGCCGGAGCTGATCAGGGCCCCGGCGATGATAATGCTTACGGCCAGCAAGATCACGCTTAAGGACATTCGGTTGGAAATCCGTTCCAACCGCCTTTGAAGCTTGTCCATCTCTTTCATCTCAAATTGAACAGCAAAGTCTGCATCTGCCGCTTTATGCAGGAGGTTTTGTATTACGGCCGGGAATTCGCTTAACAAATCCCAGTAATCCAATAAGCCCTTTTTTATTCGGCCTTCCATTTTTCTCGCTGAAAACGACTGATAACGCAGCTTTTTAGCGATGGGTTCGGCAATAGCCAGAGCGTTAAGATCAGGGGCGAGTTTTCCCAACAGTCCTTGCAGAGTTGCCATTGTTTTGGAAAGCAAAGCTAATTCGCGGGGTGTTTTTACATGGTTCAAAAAGGCAATACGGAATATTTTATAAAGCAACTTATCAATTTTCATCTCGTTCATGGGCATGGTCAGATATTGTTCGATTAGTTCGTCTATATCCTTTTCAAAATTCTTAACATTGCTTCGAGCAGTCATGGTGTCCATGTCAAAGATGGAGTTGACTACCATGCGACTGTCTTTGAAGGCCACCCCCATAAAAAAGTTTGAGATCGATCTTTTCCGGGATTCATTAAGGCGGCCGACCATCCCCAAATCAAGAAATATGATTGTGCCGTCCGGCATAACCTGAATATTTCCCGGATGCGGATCCGCATGAAAAAAACCGTCTCTGAGAATTTGATTGCACATGGATGTGGCAAGCCTCTCAGCGATCTTTCTTCGGTCAATGTCTGCCAAATCCAGGGCAACCGAATCGCTGATCTTGATGCCTGCAAAATACTCCATGGTGAGAACACGCCTGGTTGTATAAATCCATTTTACTTTTGGGACGGTTACGCCTTCATCCCGGCTTAAATTAAGCGTGAAGGTATCCGCGTTTTCTCCCTCTTGTGTAAAATCAAGTTCATTCTTAATCGTGTTTTCAAAATCTGCCACCATGTCGCCGAAATCATAAATTCTCCCGTATTTGGTGTGATGGTCGAGAAACCGCGCCATATCTTTCAGAATGTCTATGTCCATATCGATGACTCTTTCTATTTCCGGCCGCTGCACCTTCACGGCCACCTGCTTCCCCGAAATCAGCCTGGCGCGATGAACTTGGGATATGGATGCCGCGGCCACAGGTACCTCATCAAATTCCGCAAAGATATGTTCCAGATCATCATTAAATTCCGCTTCGATGAGCATCTTTACCTCAGAAAATGGAAACGGCTGCACCGATTCTTGCAGTTTTTTAAGCTCTTCAACAATATCAACCGGCAAAATATCCTGTCGTATGCTTAGAATTTGGCCTAATTTAACAAACGTCGGACCCAGTTCTTCCAAGGCCATCTTCAGCCTTCTTCCTGCTGAAGTTCCGGCATTGTCAGGTGTGGTTCCGGCATCTGAAATTCCGTCTTTCCGCCTTAAAGAATAATGGGGCCTAAGTTGCTTTACAAGAAATCCGAAGCCATGTTTTGTAAAAACAGCAACAATTTCTTTATATCTTCTTACACGGATGCGCCTGTAATCCATCATATCAACACTATCCTGCAATTCGGCACTATTGAAGCAGAGGGGAAAGTAAGCATGCCGATCGTTTCACTACCTGGCAAAAGCATCTGCCGATAGATTTTTGCCATTTCCTGCACCTGCCACTCTTGCGGTTAATCCCATTACTTTGTGCCCTCATTTTTGAAGCATCCCTGTTCCCGAATTACTTGCTGTATTTGTTCTCTTACAATTTCTCTGATTTCATCTTTAGTAACAAGGTCTTCTTTTTTTGCCACCTTTACCTGTTCCAGAGCCTCGGCGACTTCATTCTGAATCAGCTTTTTCAGTTCTTCTCTCTGCTCTTCGCCTCTCTGCGTAAGTTCGCTGGCAAACTGCCGGGCGTCCTTTTTGGCCACCTCGCCTTTGCCGACCATCTCCTCCACCAACTCCTCCACTTTTTCCCGCGAATACAATAAAAGCCCTACTCCAAAGTTAATGGACTTTTCAAATGCGTTTGACATAATTACACACTCCTTCTTAATTTAATAGGCTCTCTGCCAAATTTAAGGATTCAAAGGCTCTAACCTGGTCAGAACCGAGAATATATAAATAATACTCCAATAATTATAATTGCGACGATAACCGTTGTAAGGCAACCACCTTTTGATACGTCCTCAAATCTCCAATCATTGAGGCGGAAACCTAGTTGAATTCAGGCGGGTCGGGTCGGACTCGGCCTGCCGTTGCGCCTCCAACAACGCGGAATCAATGCGCTTTGCCGTCTGGAGGGATTCGTACTCATCTCCTCCCATTATCCATATTTTATCTTAACTCAAGTTTCTCACTTGAGAAATAGCCTTGAAGCTTTGATATAACTGGGTTATTCCCAATTTATTTATAGAAAAACAGCAAAAGACACCCTCGTCTTGGTAAAATAGAATTGACTAAAAT
>JAQVXL010000057.1 GCA_028709235.1 Desulfotomaculaceae bacterium | reverse complement strand
ACAGAAATCCTTAATGTTTTGCCCGCTGCATTGCTGTTCCTGGATCACATGCATCCATTGTGTTAATCGATATTCTGCTGCAACTTTTTGTGTATCCATACAACCACTCCGTTCCCAGTTGAAAAAGTTTGCTTGCTTTTTCAACTTTTTCAACTTTATTCATCGTGATTGTACTATCTTTAAACCTTCTATTCTATGTGACGGTTTACTTGACGCTTACCATCAACCACTGTACTTGCTCCAGTTCGGCGATCTGACGATCCTTTTCTTCAATTATACCAAGCAGTTTTTCTGCTGAAATTTCCTGTGTTTCCATAAGTTAATTATGCCAAAAAAACCGCATAATATCAAGATTCCGGGAGATTTTTGGACCTTTTGTGAGCTATTCTTTTAAGAAATTTGCCGCTCGAATACTTCTTCCCGTTTAAGCTTTTTCTCTAGTTTCGCACCTTCTATTAAGTATGATAATTCCTTGGCATCAAGCAGCATAGTGACGGCATCTCCTTTTGCCGGCCAGCGAAAATGCCCACGCTCCAGGCGCTTGAAATACAGCCAGAATCCATCGCCGTCCCATTCCAGGATTTTTATCCTATCCCGTTTCCGGTTGCAAAAGACAAACAGCGCTTCTGAAAACGGGTCAAGGGAAAAGCTGTCTTTAACAAGCGTCATCAAGCCATTGATAGATTTTCGCATATCTGTATGTCCGCAGCATATGTATACGGGTTTTTCGCTCCATCTCATTACAGTACCCTTAATATGCGGCAGACTTTTTTTAATAGTTCCGGATCAGTACTTTCATCTACGGTGACACGACAACCGCCAACTTCAATATACAGTGTTGTTTTCGTTAGCCGCTTCGGTTCAACCTGTACCCATCCCTCTGGTATTATGTTTGCGGGCGCCTCCGTTTTTATAAGTCCCTCACAGGCTGCCTTTCGCAGCTTTCGCTGCCAGTAGAAGTATTTGTTTCTGTTTATTCCTTTTGCCTGACAGAAATCCTTAATGTTTTGCCCGCTGCATTGCTGTTCCTGGATTACATATCCATTGTGTTAATCGGTATTCTGCTGCAACTTTTTGTGTATCCATACAACCACTCCGTTCCCGGTTGAAAAAGTTTGCTTGCTTTTTCAACTTTTTTCATCGTGATTGTACTATCTTTAAACCTTCTATTCTATGTGACGGTTTACTTGACGCTTACCGTTTTTTGCAACCTTATTGCTTTTAATTATTTAGAGTGTTATTATTTTAAAAAATAAACTAATGATTCAAACTTGTCCCTGGGTAGGGGCAGGTTTTTTTAAGGTGTTATCTCGTTTTGGGGAGGTTGTTGGATGAAACCAGAGCTGTTAATGGGGAACCAGGCTATTGCTATGGGTGCAATTCGCGCCGGAGTCGGCATTGTAACCGGATATCCCGGTACTCCATCTACTGAAATACTTGAGACCATCGCCGCCAGAAATCCTGGTAATATCTATGTGGAATGGTCGGTAAATGAAAAGTCAGCGCTGGAAGTAGCTGCTGGGGCAGCTTACGCCGGTAAGCGTTCTATGGTTACCATGAAGCAGGTGGGCTTGAACGTAGCTTCTGATCCCTGCATGAGCCTGGCTTATATTGGGGTTAAGGGCGGGATGGTTATTGTGGTGGCTGATGACCCCGGGCCGATTTCTTCACAGACTGAGCAGGACACCCGGCACTTTGCCGCATATGCCAAACTGCCTGTGTTCGATCCCTCTTCACCCGAGGAGGCTTATCTGATGATCGGTGACGCCTTTGCATATTCGGAAAAATATCAGACTCCGGTATTATTCCGCCCCACCACCAGGGTTTGTCACGGCAGCTCCTCCATCTGTCTGGATAATAATATTGCCGCAGTTGCAGCAGAAGGTTTTAAAAAAGACGCCAAATGGGTTATCTTTCCCCGGCTTTCCTATCAAAATCATTTAAAAGTGGAGGCCCGTCACCCAATTTTAGCGGAGGACTTTTCATCCTATCGTTTCAATAAATTGACCGGCAGGGGCAAAAAGGGGATTGTCACCGGAGGAATAAGCTACGCCTATACTATAGAAAACATGGAGCAGCTCTCCGGTGAAGTCAAGCTGTTGAAAATAGCTACTCCTTATCCATTTCCAGAAAAGTTGGCTCTAGAATTCCTGCAGGGCCTGGACGAAGTACTGGTAGTAGAGGAACTCGATCCGGTAATAGAAAAAGAACTGCTTTGCCTGTGCGGCAAATATCGTCTCGATATCATAATCAATGGCAAGCTTAGCGGTCACATACAAAAAGCGGGCGAAAACACGGTGGAATCAGTTGGCAGGGCATTGCATGATTTCCTGGGCTTGTCTGCAGCGGATGCGGCACAGCCCTTCTCTGCTCCCGAATTGCCGGTGCGTCCCCCCGTATTATGCGCTGGGTGTCCCCACAGGGCTTCTTTTTATGCAGTTAAAAATGCGATGAAGGGGCAAAAGGCGGTGTTTTCGGGAGATATTGGCTGTTATACTCTGGGAAACGCCAGTCCTCTGGACATGGTAGACACGTGTCTGTGTATGGGAGCAGGAATCACAATTGCCCAGGGCCTGCAGCGAGCGGAAGCTGGCGTCAAACAAGTGGCCTTTGTAGGTGATTCCACCTTTTTCCATAGCGGTATCACCGGCGTGATTAATGGGGTATACAATGAGGCCGATATGGTTCTGATCGTACTGGATAACTCAACTACTGCCATGACTGGCCATCAGCCCCACCCCGGAACCGGCCGGACCATGATGGGAAATCTGAGCGGGAAGATTAGCATTAGCAAGGTATTGACGGCTCTGGGGGTTCAGTATGTGGCCTCGTGCAATCCCTTCGACCTTGAACTTTCCAGGGAAACAGTGAAGAAAGCAGCTGCCCATAAGGGACTTGCCGCGGTAATTTTTGAAGCCCCTTGTATAGCGATAATGAAACCGCATCCAGCTTATCAAGTGGATGCTGACAAATGCACCGGGTGTAAAATTTGCATCAAGGAATTGGGCTGTCCCGCAATGATATTGACAGATGACAAAGCCTATATTGAGCCCTCGCTATGTAATGGCTGCTCGATTTGCGCACAGGTGTGTCCCTTTGATGCTATCGGAGGCGCTGACAAATGATAAATTGTATTTTAGCAGGTGTGGGAGGTCAGGGTACCGTCCTGGCTTCCAAAATAATTGCGGAAGCGGCCATGACCAAAGGCTGGCAGGTTCGGACTGCTGAAACTATAGGTATGGCCCAGCGCGGTGGGTGCGTGGTCAGCCATGTGCGAATCGGCGACAAAATAAACTCACCACTGCTGCCGCTCAAATCTGCTGACATTATCGTGGGCTTCGAGCCGGCTGAAGCGGTGAGGTGTCTGGCTTATTTGCGGGAAAACGGCATTGTTGTTGTTAATCAAAAGGGGATTAAACCAGTTACAGCTTCTTTGTCAGATTCAGACTATGACGGCCGCCAAATGCTGACCTATTTGCGCAATCAGATAAAAAATCTGGTAGTTGTAAACGGTGAGAGCATTTGTGCCGCCTGCGGGTCTTCCAGGGTTTTGAATATGGCCTTGTTGGGGGCTGCTGTCTCCACAGGCGCTCTGGGTATCAGCTATACTGAGCTGGAAAAGGCGGTCAGAAAATTGCTGCCGGCTAAATTAATAGATTTAAATATATTGGCACTGACTCTGGGATCCCGAATTAATAAAAAGGAGAATGGCAAATAATGAAACAAGGGCAGTTTGAGACGATCAAAGAAATGCTGGTGCGATATACAGCGCAAGATGGGTTCTACCGGAAAAAGTTTGAGGGAATTGACATATATGCGGTCCAAAGCCCTGCTGATTTTGAAAAGCTCCCCTTCACCTATAAAGAAGAATTGAGGGATGCCTATCCACTGGGCTTACAGGCTGTGCCGGACAGCGAGATAGTCCGTATCCATTCTTCATCCGGCACTACGGGAACCCCCATCATAATACCTTATACCAAAAAAGATGTGGATAACTGGGCGGAAATATTCAAGCGCTGCTATGAAACCGCCGGTATCAACAACCTGGACCGGGTGCATATTACCCCCGGCTACGGCTTATGGACTGCCGGCATCGGGTTCCAGACCGGCGCTGAATTGTTGGGTGCTATGGTGATCCCTATGGGCCCCGGCAACACTGATAAACAAATCCAAATGATGATTGATCTCAAAAGCACGGTATTGTGTGCAACTTCTTCCTATGCCCTGCTGCTGGCTGAAGAGATCACCAAGCGGGGTAAAAAGGACAAGATTCATCTAAAGAAGGGGGTTATCGGGTCAGAACGCTGGGGCGAAAAGATGCGCCGCCGCATAGCCAATGAACTGGGGGTAAAACTTTATGATATCTATGGTTTAACTGAGATTTATGGTCCAGGTATAGCCATGAGTTGTGATTATGAATGCGGCATGCATTACTGGGACGATTATGTGTATTTTGAAATTATAAATCCTAAAACCGGGGAAATACTTCCGGAGGGAGAAATCGGTGAACTGGTTATTACTACCCTGAAAAAAGAAGGCGCCCCTCTGATCCGTTACCGCACCCGTGACTTGACTCGTTTTCTCCCTGGTGATTGCCCCTGCGGCCTGGACTATCCCAGAATTGACACGCTCACCGGACGCACTGATGATATGGTCAAGGTTAAAGGAGTGAATATTTATCCCGGTCAAATTGAAGATATACTGCAGGAAATTGACGGCGCCAGCAGTGAATATCAGGTTATGATTGATCATTTAAACGGCAAAGACATTATGACTCTGTTTTTCGAAAGCGAACATGAATCAGATAAAGGGAAAATCGAAAAAAATGTAAAGAGTTATTTCAAGACCAGGGTGGGATTGACCATTGTCCCCAAAGCAGTGGCGATAGGGGAACTACCGCGCAGCGAGAAAAAATCCACTCGCATATTTGACAACCGGTATTGATAGTGATCTGATTAGATGAATAATTAATTGGGAAAGAAAGCAGTAAGCCAGGCATGATGGCAGTTGACTATCATGCTTTTTATTTTGCATGATAAACGAATAAAATTTACCGAATAACGATATAATTATATTGTATTACAATAAAACCTTTGCTATACTAAAATATAATTAAGGGTGCAGCCCACCCGGTCAGAGAGGAAGAAATCTATGTGGAACGGAGAGAAGTCCATCGTTTTGAGTAAGCTGTGTGTTTTGCTCTTTATGACTTTGCTTTTAGCTGCAGTGGTGACGGCGCCCTGGCTGACTCACTGGTTTGTGGGGTTTTCCCGGGCCGGGCTTAAGGAAGAAGCAGCCTGTTTGATGGCAACCATCTATGTGGGAGCTGTTCCTGCCGCTTATTTGCTCTATAGTTTGTTAAAACTGCTGCGCCGGATCGAGACCGGCCAGGTATTTACCGCCAATAACGTAGAATTATTGAGGCGGATTTCCTGGAGTTGTTTTGCAGGGGCGGTAATAGCTCTGTTTTCTCTGTTTTACTATTTTCCGTGGTTCTTTGTGGCGGTGGCTGCTGCTTTTATGGGCTTGATCGTGCGAGTGGTGAAAAATGTAGTCGCCCAGGCAGTGGAACTGAAAAACGAAGCCGATTACACGGTATAGGAGAGGGGGAGCAGGAGCATGCCCATCGTAGTAAATTTGGATGTAGTGATGGCCAAAAGAAAAATATCCTCCGGCGAGCTGGCTGAAAAGATCGGCATCAGTCCAGCCAATCTCTCCATCCTTAAAACCGGCAAGGCTAAAGCTATTCGTTTCTCCACTATGGAGGCGATCTGCAAAGCACTGGATTGTCAGCCCGGAGATATCCTCGAATACAAACCGGACCAGTACTGAGGGGGTTAGTAAATGGATGAGCTTTCGATGAATAAAAACGATACAGCTTTGAGCCCGGACGCCCTGGTTTTGGGCGGATCCGGAGAAAGGGCGCCGGAAGTCTCCGTACTGGAAAAGGGGCAAGCGCCTTTTGCAGCCGATCGCAGGGACAGTTATTTGGCCTTGTTTGCTTTTGTACTGGGCTTTCTTTTTGCCCGTTGGGTATTATTCGCCTGGCAGGGCTGGGGGGTGACCTTGTTTACCCTGGTATTCTGCGGCTCAGTGACCTGGTATATGCAGAAAAAAGGGGTGCAGGTCCCCAGGGCCGGTTGGTTTTGGCTGGCGGTGGTGCTGCTGCTGGGACTGAGCTTCAGTCTATGGACCAACAACGGCCTGGCTCCGCTGACCGGTTTGCTGTTATTCTGCAGTGCCGTGTACTGGATCCTGTGTGCCACCGGACTGCTGATCCAGGGCAAAACCAGCGATCTGCTTTTATTGGACGGCTATAATGCTTTGTTAGTGATTCCCTTCAGCAATTTTGGCTGCCAGTACAAGGGTCTGGCCCTTCTAGGCAGCAGCAAACTTGTGCGGGGAAGACAAGTTTTTTCTATAGCATTGGGTTTATTCTTGGCCTTTATTGTGGCGGCTATGGTTTTACCTCTGCTGATGGCAGCGGACAGCGGTGGTTTTGCTAAAATCATTAATGGGCTATTAGATGGATTCCGGGGGTTAGGTGAAAAATTTTGGGAAACATTCTGGCAGCTCGTTCTGGCTGTTCCCATTGCCGCCTATATTTTCGGTCTGGTTGCCGGCAGTGTTCATAAAAGAGGCGCCGGTTTGTTTGAAAAGGACACTACTATGCAGAAGATTTCAGGCTTGCGGAGACTGCCCATGACTACGGTTTACATTCTGATGGGCTTTTTATGTACGCTTTATATAGTATTCATCGGCAGCCAGACGCCTTATTTTTTCTCTGCCTTTGCCGGTCAAAGGCCGGAGGGGTGGCAGGTCTATTCGGAATATGCCCGCAGCGGATTCTTTGAGCTGTGCCGTATCGCAGTTATAAACCTGTTGGTATTGACAGCAGCCAATATCATGAGCCAGCAGCATCGCAGGAATTGCATGTTTCTGAAGTTACTCAACGCCTTGCTGGCTCTGCTTACCCTGGTGCTGATCGCCACAGCCTTCAGCAAAATGGCCTTGTACATTGGAGCATACGGTTTATCTATGCGCCGGCTGCTGCCCTGTGTTTTTATGATCTTTATGGCTGTAATATGCGGGGGTGTGATCGCGCTGCAAAAATGGTCATTCTCCATTACTCGCCTCGCAGTTGGGGCGGGGGTGATCATGTTCTGTATGCTGTGTTTAGCGAATCCCGACAGCCTGGTGGCCAGATACAATGGGGACCGTTATTTATCCGGAACACTGGAGAGCTTTGATGTGGAGATATTATACCGCGCCGGGCCGGCGGGTGTCGATTCGGCCTTGGGGATATATGAACAAACCAATGACCCGGCGCTGCAGTTTGAGCTGAAAGAATATTTGCTGGCCCAGCAGCAGCAGGCTGAACAATTGGCCGGAGAGCCAGGTGACAGTTGGGAAAGAGCCCGGGCGCGGCACAGTATTAGCGAATACTTCAATTAACACAAATAAAGTTCATTGCCGGGGTTGAAGCTTATGGTCCTTTTGTGGCCGGGCAGACTTTTTTTCATGGACGTGAAGGGTTTTTTAATATAATGTATATATAAGGATGTAATGAGGCAATATTTATCCAAAAAATATCCAGGTGGTTTTACAATGCCGACTTACAATTACCCTATGGTCTATATTGAGAGCCTGGCTAGTTTTAAGACGTCACTGCTCATTTCCGATAAGATATTCTGCCGCGTATACGACAGCGAAGGTTCAATCACCAATAGATGCCGGAAGGGCGGTATTTATAACCTGGTAGTAAAACAGGATGTTGTGTACGGCGATCCCCGGGTCGACCTGGCTGTATACGAAGCCGCGCCTGCCGGCACACCGCGTTTTGCGCTGTCTCACGGCGCCTTTAGAAATAATGTGCGCGGCCTGTATTTTGACAACCCGGACCTTGATAACCCCTGGGCTGTTGACAAGTGGGAAGAAGAAGAAGTTATGCTGCTCTGGGGATTGACGACAACCAGCCAGCGCGCCGTCCCGAAGCAATTTCCGGTGACGGTGTTCGATAACCTGGAATACTGTGAACTGTTAATTCTGTTTAATGGCGGTTACGCAGTCATTAAAGAAGGCCGGGACGCCCCGGATGATACCAGCAGAAAAAAGATTGCCCAATTGCATGACGCGCTGACCATGCTGACAGGTCGTTGATGACCAAAGAGATTAGTTTTAGGAGAGGCTGTTAGATATGTTTGCAACTGAAGCGAAAGGGCACCTCAAGATCCTTTTGGCTGATCCCGAAGTCCCCACCGTGATGTTGTGGGGTCCTCCCGGAGTCGGGAAGTCCAGCATTGTCCGGCAGATAGCCGCTGAAAGCAGCTGGGGTTTTCTCGACCTGCGGCTTTTGCTCTTGAACCCCATTGACCTGCGCGGCATTCCCTATCCTAACAGGGAAACCAGGCAGGCGGACTGGTTGGCCCCATCCTTCCTGCCCCATGTCGAGCGCGACGGCGCGGAAGGGATCATCCTTTATGACGAGATTACCTCCGCCCCGCGGGCTGTGCAGGCTGCCGCCTACCAGTTGATCCTGGACCGGCGTGTAGGCGAATACCTTCTGCCGGAAGGGTGGCGCCAGGTGGCGGCGGGCAACCGGGCCCAGGATAAGGGCGTCACCAACCAGATGCCCGCGGCGCTGGCCAACAGGATGATCCACTTTGAAGTTACCTGCTCGCTGGAGGATTGGAAGCACTGGGCGCTGCCCAACAAGATCGACCACAGGGTAATCAGCTTTTTGAACTTCAGGCCTGAATTGCTTTACCGGTTTCCCAACCAGGCCGCTGAGATTAAGGCTTTCCCCAGCCCGCGCAGCTGGGAGTTCGTCCACAAGATCCTCCCCTCCTACGGCCAGGTGGAAAGGGCTTTTCCGGCTGTCTGCGGGGCGGTCAGCGAAGGCCCCGCCACCGAGTTCACCGCCTTCTGCCGGATGTTGGAGCAGATACCCGACGCGGACGAGATTCTGGACGGCAGAACGACGGTAGTCCCGGATTCCCCCGATATGATTTACGCCTGCATCGGAGCCCTGGTCAGCAGCCTGTCCAATAATAAGACCCCGGCCCGTTTGAGCAACTTCTTTGCCTTTATCTCCATGTTGATGTCCGAGTACCAGGTACTGGCGATCAATGACGCCGTGAAAGCCGGCCTGCGGACTGAACTGGTTATGCTGCCTGAGTTCCGTGACTGGCTGACCCGGAACGCGGATGTGCTGGTGGGAGCAGATTAGCAGTTGGGAGGTGCGCCAAATGCCGGACTCTCATTATTTGATTAGCCAGGCCAGAACCCGGATGCTCATGAAGTATCCCTTCTTCGGCACCCTGGCCCTCTTTCTGCAGCCCAGGCAGGACCCGTCCACCCAGTCCATGCGGACCGAGGGTTTTGACCTGATCTACCACGACGATTTTGTCCAGAGGCTGGTCAAAACCGGCGGTATCTCCCGGTTGATGGGGGCCCTGGTCCACGAAGTAATGCATGCGGTCCTCCAGCACATCTGGCGGCGGGGTACCCGGGACAAAGATCTCTGGGACATGGCCTGCGATTATGTGGTCAATCAAATCGTCAAAGAACAGGGGCTCCAACTGCCGCCCGGCGTTTTCTTGTCCGACCGTTTCGAAGGCATGTCGGCAGACGCCGTGTACAATATCCTGCTCCAGGAACTGCCGCCTAAATCCCAGGACGAGGCGGGCAAGGGAGCCCAATCGGGGCCAAGCAGCGGCCAGGGTAAAAAGCCTGACGGCAAGCTCCTGGACGACCATTCCAAGTGGGGCAAGAACAAGAACGGACAGGACGAGTCCACCGACGCCAGCGCGGAAGCTTCGACCTGGAAGATGCGCGCCGCCCAGGCGGCTCAGGACGCCCGGCAAAGAGGCCACCTGCCCGCCGGGATGATCCAGATCATCGAAAATATCCTGTACCCCAAACTGGACTGGAAGCAGGCTCTGGCTTCATTTGTTCAGCCGACCCGGTCAGACTACACTTTCATCCCGCCCGACCGGCGTTTCGACTATGTATTCCTGCCGGAGTTCGGCAGCGAAGGGCTGGAAGAGGTTGTTGTGGCTATCGATACTTCCGGTTCGGTCTGGCGTTTCTACAAGCAGTTCATCTCGGAAATGGTCAATATTGTCTACTCCTACCCGGAGTTCAAGGGCTACATCGCCCACTGTGACGCATCTGTCCAACTCTTCCAGGAGCTTGATCTGGACCATATTCCGATGCAGTTTAAGGGCAGCGGTGGAACAAACTTTCAGCCCTTGTTTCAGGAAATCGAAAAACGCGGCATCACCCCGTCTTTGATGGTCTTCCTTACCGACGGGGACGCAACCTTGCCCCAGGACCCGCCCTACTACCCCGTGCTATGGGTCCTGACCGGAGAAAACAACCCCATTCCCCCCTTCGGCAGCGTGGCCTACATGTATTTAGAGTAGGCGCCCGTCAAATTTGTATTTTCCTTATCAGCGTCTTTTCCTCTGGCGAAATCCTGGTAAAGGTTAAAACTGATTCATTGATATTATTAATAGCTCTGTATTAAAAGGAACAATTCAATAACTCAAGCCTGACCCCAATTATTCATTTTTTTTGGTATAATTGTTTTGTCACTATATTAGATAAGCACAGGGGGATTAATATGCCGGTAATCGAAAAAAAGCCTGCCATCTGCGGTATATGCGAGGGTGGTTGTGCAGTAGAGGTAACGCTGGAAGACGGCCGGTTAACCAATGTTGAACCTTTAAAGGATGCGCCATACAGTCATCTTTGCGTCAGGGGCAAGCACGCCCCTGAGATTGTATATTCACCGCACCGCTTAAAAACCCCGCTGATCCGCATAGGTGAACGAGGTGAAGGCAAGTTCAGGGAGGCCGGTTGGGATGAGGCCCTGGACTTTACCGTCCAAAAAATGAACAAGATAAAAGAACAGTACGGGCCCCAGGCGATTGTCAGCCACTCCGGCCGGGGCGCCTTCGAGAAGTCCATGATGGAATTCTGCAATGCGCGGGACGGCGTAGCCTCCAAGCTGCTGCTGCCTTTTGGTTCACCCAATGTAACCGGTGTAAGCTCAGTATGTTACGCCTCACACGGAACCCTGGCCCCGATGACTACCTTTGGGGTCCCCGGCTATCGACTAATGCCGGATATTGAAAACAGTGATCTGATTGTTGTTTGGGGCACCAACCCGGTAACGGATTCCCCGCCGACTGTCTTCAAAAGAATTACCGGGGCCCAAAAAAACAAGGTCAAGGTAATCGCTATCGACCAAATGCGCTCCGACATTGCCCGCAGGGCCGACCAGTGGGTAGCGGTCCGTTCGGGAACGGACGGTGCGCTCGCTTTAGGCATGATCAACGTGATCATTAATGAGAAATTATACGATCAAGATTTTGTAGAAAATTGGACTTTGGGTTTTGATGAACTGCGCGCTTACGTACAGGAGTTCACACCTGAAAAAGTTGAACAAATAACCCTTGTGCCGGCTCAAACGATCAGGGAGCTGGCCAGGGAGATCGCCACCACAGCCAGGGCCTGCCTGCATACTTATACCGGCCTGGAATACACCAACAGCGGGGTCCAGAATATCAGGGCCGTATATATCTTATGGGCGATTGCGGGGCATTTTGATACGCCGGGAGGCCTGTATATTAATAACCCGGCCAGACCACCCCTGCAAAAGGAAAACTTCACTACATCATTCGATGCTTTGCCTATTGGCGCCCGTGAGTACCCTTTGTTTCATGAATTAACGGGCTGCGCCCAATACATGGAATTTCCCAGGGCTGTTTTAACAGAAACGCCTTATCCGGTTAAAGGGCTGTTGATTAACGGGTCATCGACCTTGACCGCCTACCCCCAGCCGGAGATTTTTGAAGAAGCCTATCGCCAGCTGGATTTTATGCTGGTGATCGACCTGGTGATGACCAGAGATGCTTTGTTCGCTGACGTCGTGTTACCCGCGGCCACATATTATGAAACAAATTCTTATATGCGCTACCCTGGTTACGCCCGTTTGCGCAGGCGGGTAATCGAACCTGTAGGGCAGGCGCGCAACTGCACCATGATTATGGCCGAACTGGCCAGGCGGCTGGGGTACGGCCAGCTATACCCGCAAA
>JAQVXL010000056.1 GCA_028709235.1 Desulfotomaculaceae bacterium | reverse complement strand
CGGCAATTATCAAACAAAAATTAAATAAAGGAATGAATGTTAATGAAAAAAAGAATTTTATTCCTGGCGCTCTGTCTGGCGCTGGCGCTCAGTGCAGCAGGCTGTGGGGGAAATACTGAAAACACAGTAACGTCAAATGCAGCGACAACACCCGTCTCCTTTGCCGAGCTCGATTTGAAAATTGGCAGCGCCCCCGGCCCCGTTACATATCCCCTGGCCACCATGAGCGGGAAAAACAGCAATATTGTTCTGCAGCCCTGGCAGAGCACCGAACAACTGACGGCGATGATTACATCAAAGGATGTCAATCTCTGCAGCACCCCTCTGAACAACGCGCTGCTGACATATAACAAAGGTATGGACACGCAGCTTCTGATGGTTACCGTCTGGGGCATGCTTTATGTGATGAGCGCTGAGGATGATGTCGCCTCTCTGCAGGACTTGAAAGGAAAGGAAGTCATTGTTTCAGGCAGAGGCGGCATCCACGATCTGATTTTCCGCCACCTGCTGATCAAGAATAGTATTGACCCGGACCAGGATCTGAAAATAACTTATCTCGATATGCCAGAAGCTTCCCAGCGGCTGGTCTCCGGCCAGGTTAAATATGCAATTCTCAATGAGCCTCAATCGAGTATCGCTTCTATGAATGCTAAAAAAGCAGATGTAAAGCTGAACCGGGTCCTGGATTTAACTGAGGAATGGGGCCGGCTTCCGGGGCAAAAGGATAAAAAATTCCCGATGGCCGGGATCGTCGTCGTAAATGGAAGCGGCGTGGCGCCGGAGCAGGTGGCCGGGTTTGAAAAATCATACATCGAGGAAGCCGGCTGGGTCAACGAACATGGCCAGGAAGCCGGTCCCATTGTAGAGAAACATGTTCCGGCCATGAAGGCTATGGCCGTGGCGGAATCAATCCAATATGCCCGCCTGGATCCTAAGCCTGCTATAGAATGCAAAACGGACATCATCGATTTCTTTAAAGAATTGACAACGACGGCAGATATCAATGCATTCGGAGGTAAGTTGCCGGATGATGAATTCTTCTACAAATAACAGGTTATGGTATGCCGGCGGTGTCGGGTTAATGCTGGCGGCCTGGCAGTTGCTGTCGATGATCTACAGCACAGTGATCGTCCCGTCTCCAATTGAGACCTGGCGCGCTCTCGCCGGAATTATTGCCAGCGGCGAGTTGACAGAAAATCTGAAGATCACATTTTCCAGGCAGTTCACGGGTTTGCTCCTGGGCCTGGCGCTGGGAGTTGTTACCGGTGTAATCGCCGGAATCTATAAAAAAATAGAATTAATAACCCAGCCGGCCATTTTATTCTTGCTGTCAGTACCAGCCATAATCTTTGTCACTATGGCAATGGTCTGGTTCGGCATGGGCACAAAAATGGCTGTATTTCTGGTGGCCTTGCTGGTATTCCCCGTCATGCACACGAACACGGCCGCCGGCATCCACTCCATCGCCCCGGAGTTGAAGCAGATGGCCGCTGTATACCGCATACCACCATTGAAAAAATTGACCAAAATTTATTTGCCGGGCATGCGCGGGCACCTGATCACAGGCTTTTCCCTGGGCATGGCGGCCTCCCTGCGGTTGACCATCATGTCGGAAATGCTGGGCGCTGCAGATGGGATGGGCCAAAGAATCTTCATTTCCAGGGTGTATCTGGAAACCGAAAAACTCTTTGCCTGGGTGGTCGTATTACTGATCATCCTGGTGCTTCTTGAGTTTTTAACCATACGGCCGCTAAAGAAATGGACCCGGACGGGCTAATTTCGAGGGGGGACAGTCCCCCTGACATACTGAGGCAAAAGTTAAGATTAGCTACAACACCGTGACCCTGTGGATCATTATGAAAAAGTAGGGAGTAAACGATGCCCAAGCGATGTAGGTGCGGTTTTAACCGCACATCTTTGGCGGGTGAGAATACTGCCGTTATGTACATCCCCCCGTAGAGGGGGGGACAGTCCCTCTGACATAAAGGTTCCCTGGCGAGACCACATGCTGTACTCCAATGGACAGGTTGGGGAGATTTCCGGGCAGCTATGAAAATGATGATCAAGAATTAAATGATAAGAGGGAGAGAATTATGGACATTATCATAGATAAAGCAGGTTTCAATAAAAGAGTAAAAGAGATCCTCTTTCCGGTATATCCGCTGCTGGCAGATGATATTCTGCAAAAAAGCGGCGTCAAGGAAGGCATCTGTCTTGATATTGGCGCCGGCAACGGCTATCTGGGCCTGGCGCTGGCTGAAAAAAGCGCTTTAAATGTCAGGCTGATTGACATTGACAGTGAAATACTCCAGTTTGCCGAAGAAAACATTAAAGCCCGGCAGCTGTCGGACAGAGTGGCCACTTTGCAGGGAAATGTTGAATCCCTGCCGTTGCCGGATAACTATGCCAAACTGATTGTCAGCCGCGGCTCGGTTTTTTTCTGGGAGGACCAGGTCCAGGCCTTCAATGAAATCTATCGCGTGCTGGCGCCGGGTGGGATGACCTTCATCGGCGGCGGTTTTGCCACACGGGAACTTATGGATGAAATCAGTAACAAAATGAAAGACTTTCACCCGGACTGGCCAGGACACCTCGCCGAAAAAATCGGCCCCGACGCCCCGGATCGCTTCCGGGATGTATTGCGCAAGACCAACATCCCGCAAACAAAAGTTGAGATTAGCTACAACACCGTGAATTTGTGGATCATCATGAAAAAATAGGGAGTAAACGATGGCCAAGCGATGTAGGTGCGGTTTTAACCGCACATCTCTGGCGTGTTAAAACTTATCCTACAATGGTCAAGCAATGGCTGAGCAATGGCCAAGCGTTGTAGGTGCGGTTTTAACCGCACATCTTTGGCGTGTTAAAACCGCACCTACAACGGAGTTGCGTCGTTTCGCTTGCCGGCGCATCAGCCTAAGATGTTAGATACCGTGAATCCGTTTTTCTTCAGGGCCTCAACCAGGGGGGCAGGATCAGTAACACTGAGCCTGAGCACAATACCAACTTTGACATCATCTCTCGGGATCGTGACGATGCTCCGGATGGCGATGTCAAAATCCTTGATAATCTTTGTTATTTCAGCTATAAGTCCCGTGGTGTCCTTAGCCTCGATAACCATCCTGATGCCTGGCTTCCCGTAGCCGAATACATTGGCCAATGCTTCAAAAATGTCACTTTCCGTGATGATCCCTACCAGGGTATCGTTTTCAACCACCGGGATACCGTTGGTCCTTTGTTCTTTCATCAGCAGTGCGGCTTCCTCCAGGGTAGTGTCAGGTGTTACTGCCGGTATTTCTCTCATTGCTTCGGCCACTTTAATTTCGGCCATCAGAGTATTTATCTCGAAGATACTGAGAGATGTTGCCGGCGATGGAGCTAGATAGAACAGGCTTTTTTCTGTAGCCATCCCCAAGTATTTTCCTCTTTCCGTTACAACCGGCAAGTGTCTGATTTTATTGTTTTTCATTATTGTCAGTGCCTTGAAAACTGGGGTATCCTTAGTGATAGAGATCGGCGCCCTCGCCATATAATCACGAACAAACATATGTAATTCACTCCTTTTACTTTTATAAAAATTGTAAAGCATAAATGCTAAAATGCACAAGTTAATAAGTCCATGTATACTGCATTTTAAAGGCCTTTTTTAGAGGCATTACTTAAAAAAACCCCGATAAAAATCGAAGTTAATTTACGCGGTGGATCACTGGGAATTTGTGTATCGTTACTCAATCATACAAGGCAGAAAGTCCTTTGTCAACAACAATTAGGGGGACAGTCCCCCTGACAGAAAAGGGACAGTCCCCCTGACAGAAACTGACAAAAGGGGACAATTCTTCTCTTAGAACGAGGTGTGAAATGGAATACAAGACAAACGTAATGAGGATCTTGGATAAAAAGAAGATAGAATATTCAAGCCATAGCTATGTGGATACACCGGCTGTCAGCGGGATTGACGTTGCCAATGCGTTAAAGCAGGACCCTAGACAAGTTTTTAAGACTTTAGTGACGGTAGGGAAATCAAAAATATACTATGTCTTTGTTGTTCCGGCGGCAGAAGAATTAGATTTGAAAAAAGCTGCCCAAAGTGTTAATGAAAAATCAATCGCCATGATAGAAGCCAAATATTTATTGCCATTGACGGGGTATGTACATGGCGGGTGTTCGCCGGTTGGGATGAAAAAGAGGTTTGCCACTATCATAGACGCATCCGCGGCTGCTTTTGACACGATTATTTTTAGTGCCGGGAAGATTGGCTACCAGGTGGAAATCAGCCTGGAGAATTTGAAAAAAGTAATAGATTATGACCTGGCGGATGTGGTTTAATAAAAAGAGCTCAAAGGGGGGACAGTCCCCCTGGCAAAAACTAACAAAGGGGGGCAGTCCCCCCAGAGGGGAAATGCAGAAAATTGTTCCAGGTGAGGAAGGAATTTGCGATTTAAATCACGAAAGAGGGTAATGTGGAAAATATTGCCGTCCATTAAGATTCCAAAACAATTTTATTTGAGCAGCATTTAGATAGGAATATTAAAAGGGCAATTAAACGGCCCTTTTATTTTTTTAACAGTAGGGGGGACAGTCCCTCTCCCATAATTCGTCAAAAAGGGACAGTCCCCTCAAAGAAAATTAAGGTGGTGGTTGGTTATGCCACGTAAAAACCGTGTTTGGTATCCAGGCGCTGCTTATCATATAATTTGCCGGGGGAATTACCGGCAGGAAATCTTTCGAGATGATATAGACAGGCTGGTTTATCTGTCAATATTAAGGAAAATTCAAAAAGATATACCGTATCTGATGTACAGCTATTGCCTGATGCCAAACCATGTTCATCTGCAGATCGAAACCGGCGATATCAATATAAGCCAGGTTATGAAAAAAATAAACATGATGTACGCCATATATTTCAATAAAAAATACGATATTGTCGGACATTTGTTTCAGGACCGTTACCGCGCCGAATTGATTGGGACAGAGCCGTACCATTTGGAAGTGAGCAGATACATTCATTTAAACCCGGTTAGGGCAAATATGGCAGAGCGCCCTGATTTATACCGGTGGAGCAGTTATAATGTATATGTTGGTAAACAGCAGGATCAACTAATTTCCACCAAAAAAACATTGGGCTGTTTTTCGCCCCCCAGGATCAAGAACTATCGCAATTTTGTGGAGGAAGAACTGTAAAAGGGGGACAGTCCCCCATGCAAAATTTGTCATTTATGAAGAGGGGGACAGTCCCTCTCCCAAAATCTAGCAAAAGGGGACAGTCCCCGGGAGGAAAAATGACTGTAAAAGAGCCGGTTAAAATCCTGTCCTGGCTTGCTGTGCTGCTCTGGATGCTGGTAATATTTCTTCTTTCCGCTCAGCCAGCCAGCTTTTCTAACGCCAACAGCAAGGGTATAGTAACCCGCGTGGTCGACACCACGGTAAAGCTCACCAAAGTGGGTATTTCTGAACCCGAAAAAGCGATGCTGGTCAAACGCATTAACTCTGTGGCCCGCGAGTACATGCACGGGGTGGTGTTTTTGGTGCTGGGGTTATTGACGCAAAATGCTGTGACCAAAGGAGGCGCCGCAAGAATGAAAGCGGCGGCAATAGCCCTGGTCATATGTCTAACATATGGCCTGACTGATGAAATCCACCAGCTGTTTGTGCCCGGCAGATCCTTTCAGGTAAGTGACCTGGCAATGGATGCGATCGGCAGCATTATTGGCATCGGGCTCGTGTACTGCAAAAGGGGACAGTCCCCCTGACAGAAACTAACAAAAGGGGACAGTCCCCTCACTAAAATAGGGGGAGGTTTGGCGATGGATTTAAAAGAGGTAATCAAGAAGTTAGAAGATGCTGGAAAGGTAGTGCATATTAAAACTGAGGTCGACCTGAAGCATGAACTAGCCGGCTTCGCCCGCAAGTTCGAAGGCAAACAAATTGTCGTCTTTGACAAGGTTAAGGGCAGCGACTTTCCCGTGGTGTGCGGATTATGGTGGAACAGGGATAATGTGGCTGAGGTATTCGACACAAATGCAAAAGAATTACCGTTTATTTTTGCCGAGGCGGCAAAAAGATTTGAAACAAGCCAAATTGAGCCGATTGTCGTAGAAAACCCACCATGCCAGGAAGTAATATCACTGGAACCCAATCTATACGAAATTCCTGCGCCAACACTAGCTTTAAAAGACGGGGGACCTTATTTTTCAAACTGTGTAGTCATTGCAAAGGATCCGGACACCGGAGTGAGAAATACATCCATTCATAGACTGCAAATTAAGGCCAAAGATAGGTTGGGACTGCTGCTTGATATGGGTAGACATTTACGAGATTATTATGAAAGGGCGGAAAAAAAGGGTGAACCGCTAGAAATTACCATTAACAATGGAGTGGATCCCGCCATTTATGTTTCCGCTATATATGCCGGAACTCCGATAACAATGGATGAATTAGGTGTTGCGTCAGAACTTAGAAACAAAGAACCGATCAAGCTCTCCAAAAGCAAAACTGTGAATGTAGAAGGGATTGCGGAAGCACAGGTAGTTATTGAAGCTGAGATATTGCCGGAAGTTAGAGAACCGGAAGGCCCATTTGGCGAAGTAAGTGGTTATTATGCCCAAGAAGATAACAGATGGGTGGTTAGAGTTAAGGCAATAACTAGAAGAAAAGATCCCCTTATTCACACATTATTACCGGGAAAAGAAGTTTGGAATTCAGTCGGTCTGTGCAGTGAACCTGGAATCTTTAACACTGTGTCAAAACAAGTAGGGGGCTTAAAAAATGTCCACTTGAATCACGGTACCTGTGGATTTTATGGGGCTTTTATACAAATAGATCCGACAAGAAAAGGAATGGCTAAAAACGCCATATTATCCACATTTGCTGCATTCCCGCCATTAAATATGGTAGTAGCAGTTAACAGCGATGTAGATATATTTGATACTGAAGATGTAATGAGAGCTATTGCTACAAGATGTATACCTGAAAAGGATATATTTATGGTCACAGGGAGCGCGTGCCACGAACTAAATCCAAGCACAGATAACGGATACGGAACGAAATTGGGATTTGACTGTACAGTCCCCATACCTGCATCGAATAAATTTGAAAAAGTCGCATTTAAAGAAGTAGATTTGAACGAATATGATTTTTAGGGGGACTGTCCCCCCATAAAAAAAGGAGCTGATTCCTTTGTCTCTGATGCTTTTTTCCATCCGCAACGCGTTTCGTAAGAAGGCCGTGGCCGTGCTGGCGATACTTGGGGTGGCCTTTGGCTGCGGCCTGATAACTTTCCTTTTCTCCCTGACGGCGGGGATGGAAAAACGCATAGAAGGCACGTTCAACAACCTGTCGGGGCAGATCACGATTACCCAAAAGGGTTCCATGTTTGGCGGCCTGCTCCAGGGCGTGGGTTCATCCTCTATTCCCGCATCTTACATCAATATTATTGAGGATGTGCCCCATGTAAATAACGTGACCGGGCAGGTCACGGCCATCCTGCGCCCGGCCGGGGCAACGCTGGTGATGCCGCTGTTTGGCTACGGGGTTAGCGGCAGCGGAACGGGGGCTAATAAACTCCCTTTTCAAAATATCATTGAAGGCGCCGCGCCGGTCCATGACGATGAAATAGCCATCGGCAAGAGCCTGCAGGAATACCTTGCCGTTACCGGCATTCCTTATGAAGTTGGCGGCAGCTATACTTTCGAAGTCCCCGGCAGCGCTGCGCGTGCACGCACCCTCCAGGTCACGGGGGTTTACCGTACCGGCAATGAGCTGCAGGATGGCAGCTTCAGCGGTACGGAACAGCTGGTGCGGGAAATCGGCCGCCTGCAGCCCGGCCGGTTGTCGGCCATCAGCGCCCAGGCCGGTAGTATGGAGTACATCGAGGAGGCCGTCCGGGAGATCGAGCAGCGGCTGGCGGGACAGAAGCCGGAGGTGCAAGTTTCGGTGCCGCGGGAATTGCTGCTGCCGCTAAAAAACGTGCTCCGCATTATGGAACAGTTTTTCCTGGCGATTTCCCTGGTAGCGGTGGTGGCCGGCAGCCTCACGATTATGGTGGTAATGCTGTTGTCAATCATTGAACGCAGGCGTGAATTCGGTATTCTGAAAGCCCTGGGCTGGACGCCGCGCAATATTGTCTTTATGGTCATGGTGGAATCCATTACTTTGAGCCTGCTGGGAGCGGCAATCGGGGTGGCCCTGGGATATGGCGGCCTGGCTGCGGTAAAAGATTATCTTTCCATTGAAATTGGGGTACTGGGCTGGCCGGTAGCCGCCGCGGTAATCGCCTGCGGCGCACTGGTCGGCGCGGTAGGAGGCGTCTACCCCGCCTGGCGGGCCAACCGCGCCGCCCCGGCAGAAATCATGCGCGGTGTTTAACCCCTTAGGAGGTCAGTCCCCTTGAAAAAAATGTAGAAATAGAGGAGAGGGACAGTCCCCTTTTGCCAATAATTGCAAGGAGTACCTTTACATGGACATGCTTATTTCCCTTGACAAGGTAGAGCGCGTTTACGGGCGGGGTTCTTCCGCGGTAAAGGCGCTGGATATCGGAAAGCTGCAAATTGACCGGGGCGAATTTGTGGCGGTGACCGGACCATCCGGGGGCGGCAAAACGACTTTATTGAATTTACTGGGCGCCCTGGACAGGCCCAGCCGCGGCCGCATCCTGGTTGACGGGAAGGACCTCACGGCCCTGGGTGGGGGGGCCCTCTGCCGCTACCGGCGGGAAAAGGTGGGCTTTATTTTCCAAGCCTACTGCCTGCTGCCCACTTTGAGCGCGCTGCAGAACGTGCTGACACCGGCTCTGCCCCAGGGCGCCGGGCGAGCCACACGGGACCGCGCGCGGCAGCTGCTGCGCCGGGTGGGCCTGGCCGGGGCGGAAAAACGCCTGCCCGGCGAGCTTTCCGGCGGCGAGCAGCAGCGGGTGGCCATTGCCCGGGCGCTGTTGCTGGATCCCGATCTCATACTGGCGGACGAGCCCACGGGAAATCTGGACTCAGTCAACGGCAAAGGCATCATCGAACTGCTCAAAGATCTGCATGAGATGGGGAAAACGGTGCTGGTGGCCAGCCATGACCAGCGGGTGGCGGACAGCTGCAGCAGAGTACTGCGCCTGGTAGACGGCGCCCTGGTCAGTTAACGTCAAGGAGGGACTGTCCCTCCTTGAAAAAAATGTAGAAATAGAGAAGAGGGACAGTCCCCCAGGTAAATATTACCAAAGGGGGACAGTCCCCCCCCTCGGGAGGCATCCCAAGATGATTGACATTCACACCCACATCCTGCCGGCCCTGGATGACGGCGCCGGCAGCCTGGAAGAATCCCTGGCGATGGGGCGGCTGGCCGCCGCTGACGGCATCCGTATGATGGTGGCCACGCCCCACGTGATCACCGGGTTGTATCCCCACAGCAGGGAAACAATCCTGGCCGCGGTGGCGCAGCTCCGCCAGGCTTTTGCGGACAACGGCATACCCCTGACCATCCTGCCCGGCGCGGAGTACCGCCTGGAGCCCGATCTGCCCCAGCGGCTGAGCCGGGGCGAACTCCTGACCATCAACGACGGCGGCCGTTACCTGCTGGTAGAACTGCCCGCTGATTTTGTGCCTGCCCCTACCGGCCAGGTGTTCTACGAACTGCAGCTGCAGGGTGTGACACCGATCATTGCCCACCCGGAGCGCAACACCGCTATGGCCCGGAAGCCGGCCCTCTTGCACGAGCTGGCCGGGCGCGGCGCCCTGGTCCAGATTACCGGCGGCAGCCTGACCGGGCGTCTGGGGCCTGCCGCCGCAGCCACCGCCAGGACCTTACTCCAGCAAGGCTGCGCCCACTTTATCGCCTCCGACGCCCACAGCAGCACCAAACGGGCGCCGGTCCTCTCCGACGCCGTAAAAGAAGCCGCACGCCTGACGGGCCTGGACGAAGCCCAAACCCTCACAACCGAAAACCCCCACCATGCCGTAGAGGGCCTGCCCATCAAAACCCGCCAGATCAGGCCCACCCGCCCGGCCCGCCGCGGTCTACTGCATTTTCTGAAACAACTATTTATAAAATGATTTTTTATCATAAAAATATTTAATATACCCTCGCAAATATCATGAGGGTAGCGTATACTTATATAATTACATGAATTATATTCACAAAAAAGAAGGATTTAGCAAACTTATGTCAAATACTAGCACAAAATAGGAAATGAACAATGGCATAGCAATAGCCTGGCAATCGCTCGACAATCGCCTGTCTGAAACCTGATTGAGCTAGTGACGCAACCGGCGGACACCTACCGGATTATGTCGTTATTGCCTATTATCCGGTTTTTTTATGTGTTTTTATGTTGCACCATACCGCCGACTGGAGGATGACATCATTTGACCAATCAAAATAACCAGATTACGCTCGATCCCGACGAGCAGGAAATAGACCTGCGTGTATATATCCAAATTCTAAAAAAGCGCTGCGCCCTCATTGGCGTGATTACCCTGCTGGCGGTACTGGCCAGCGCCGCTGTGAGTTTCTTTGTGCTCCAGCCTGTTTACGAAGCCAGGACCGTCCTGCAGGTCAACCAGGCGGCGGAGAAACTGCAGACCTCGAACCCGAGCAGTAATCCCGACAGTATTGTCGAAAACCTCACGCGTATTCCCGTGCTGACCATGAACACCTACATCGGGCAGCTCAAGAGCGACGCCCTGATGCAGCGGGTCATTGAGCGCATGGGCCTGGCCGGGCAGGGCTATACGCCGCGCGGCCTGGCCGGGCAGGTCAAGGTCTCCAGCGCCAAAGACTCCTACCTGCTGGATGTAGCCGTCAGCAGCAGGGAACCGCGGCGGGCCGTGGACATCGCCAATACCCTGAGCGAGGAATTCACCGCCTCCATTACAGAAAGAAACCAGGAAGTGATGGACCGCTCCGTGGTGTTCCTGGAGGAGCAGATGGCCGCGGTGCGGCTGGAACTGGCCGAGGCTGAGACCCAGTCCGAGATGAACCGCCTGGAAGAGACCCTGAAGCTGTTGTCCGAGGGGATCACCAGGACCCAGATCGCCCGTTCCTTTGACCTGGGCAGCACCAGCCTGGTGGTTGTTTCGCCGGCCCTGGACGCGGTACAGGTCAAGCCCAATAAAAAGATGAACATAGCAGTGGCCTTTTTGCTGGGGCTGATGGCCTCGGTAGTGCTGGCCTTCGTGCTGGAGTTCCTGGACAATACAATCAAAACGCCGGAAGATGTAGCCCGGCATCTGGACCTGCCCGTGATGGGGATGATCCCTGACGCGCACAGCCGCGCCAAGTACTACTATTACGGCAGCGACTAGCTCAGCAATCGCTTAACAATTGCCAAGCATTTGCCAAGCATTTGCCAAGCAGCTTGCTGAGCGGTTTGTAGGTGCGATTTCAATCGCACACGGCGCTTTAGCGCCAATCTTGCTGAACTAATGCCAAGTGAACGATTGCCAAGCAGCTTGCTGAGAAATTACCTTTTTAACAATCGTCAAGCAGTCGTTATGCTATTGCTCAACCGCTTGACTATCGAAACGGGGTGTGACAAGACAATGGCTAAAAAAAACGGGCAAGAAAAAACTCTTTTCTCCCATATCCGGCCCAAATCCGCTATAGCAGAGGCGTTCCGGACCCTGCGCACCAATATCGGCTTTTCTTCCTATAACGGGTCAAACAAGGTGATTCTGATTACCAGTCCCGCCTCGGATGACGGCAAGTCAACAATTGCCACCAACCTGGGGATAGTAATGGCCCAGGCCCAGAGCCGCGTCCTGCTGGTGGACTGCGATCTGCGCAAACCCGTGCTGCATCAATATTTTGACCTGGATAACCGCCAGGGACTGACCAACCTGCTGGTGCAGGACCTGGCTATAGAAGACGTTGTTTACGCTACCGGGGTGGACGGACTGTACGTGATACCCAGCGGCCCGATCCCGCCCAACCCTTCAGAATTGCTGGGCTCGCCCCGCATGGCCGGGTTGTTGGCCCGGGTGGCGGAATTATACGACATGACCCTGCTGGACGCGCCCCCGGTGAACGCCGTCACCGACGCCGTCCTGCTGGCCCCCCAGGCGGACAGTGTGCTCCTGGTCCTCAAATCCGGCGCAACACATATCCAAACGGCCCAGGAAGCCAAAAACGCGCTGCAAAACGCCGGCGCCAAAAACATCGGCGTAGTACTAAACGAAACCAAACCACAGGCCGGCGGCTATTACAACAACTACTACTATGCCGAAAAAAAGCCCCGCCCAGTAGCCCTGTAGGTGAGGCTTCAGCCTTACAATCCCAGTATTGAACAATAGTTAAGCAATTGTTTAGCTATTGTCAAACGACCTGTAGGTGCGGTTTTAACCGCACACGGCGCTTTAGCGCCAAAC
>JAQVXL010000055.1 GCA_028709235.1 Desulfotomaculaceae bacterium | reverse complement strand
AAGCCTACCACCGAAGGGGTAGTCCTCGCTCCCTCAGCGTTGGGGATCACCACCGCTTCGCCGCCTTCCATCACTGCCACACAGGAGTTGGTTGTACCCAGATCTATTCCTATTACTTTAGACATTGTAAAAACCTCCCGTTATATAATAAATTTATTGTTACTAAGACTTAACTACCTTAACCATAGAGGCGCGAATCACTTTATCTTTCAAATAGTAACCCCGCCGGAATTCTTCAATAATCGTGTTGTCGGGATGCTCCGCCGACTCTGCCCGCTGCACGGCCTCGTGCTTTTCCGGATCGAACTGTTCACCAACAGCAGGGATCTGCGCGAACCCTTCCGCAGCCAGCACGTCCAGCAGCTGTTTGTAGATCATCTGCATCCCTGCTTTAAAGGATTCTACGGTATTGCCTTCCGCCGACAGCGCTAGATCAAAGTTATCCAGAACCGGCAGTATAGCGGTGATCAGCTGTTCTGAAGAATATTTATAAATGTCTTCCTTTTCCTGGCGAGTCCGGCGTCTGAAATTATCATAGTCGGCCTGCAGCCGGATCAGGCGATCATAATTCTGATCAGCCCGTTTTGTTTGTTCCGCCAGCAGCTTGCTAAGGACTACGGGGTCACTATCCACCGCGTCATCCCTACCGGCATCTCCTGCGCCTGCGGCTTCTCCGTGCGGCCCCTCAGCGGCGCCCCGAGATTCCGCCCCGGCAGCCAGGCCCGGTTCATCCTGTGCACTAACACTGACGGTCCCGTCATTATTTAACCTTTCTAGATCTTTTTCTTCTTCATTATTCGTACCCACTTAAAATCACCTCATTTAATACATTTTATTGTTTACCCTGGACTGCATATCTCTTTCTATTTCCTTTTCTTCACGTTTCTTAATAATAGTATCTATCCTCAATATCGCCTCGGCTACCTCGCCGGCAGCCTGCAGGGCATATATTTTTACATCGGCCGGGTCTACAATCCCGCTCTTCAGCATATCCGCCACCTGGCCGCTGTCGCAGTCAATGGCCAGCGAGTTTTTCCCTGTTTCGGCCTGGGCGGCGATCACGTCACCCAGTTTTTCCAGCGGGTTAAAACCGGCATTAGCCGCAATCTGAGACAGGGGACGCTGCAGCGCTTCCACCACGCAGTCCACCCCGTAGGCAGCCATGCCGCGGATGCCCTCCCGCACTTTCTCCACCTCGCGGGCTACCGCCAGTTCCAGAGAACCGCCGCCCGGGACCACTCCGCCTTTTATGGCTGATTGGACCGACGCCGCCGCATCCCTGGCGATACGCTCCCTTTCGCCCACGACTTCTGCAGTAGCAGCGCCCACCAGCACCGTGGCCATGGGCTTGCCGCCGCCCCCCAGGATCCAGACCTGCTCGAGCTTTTCATCATTATATACTCTATCGGCCCGACCCAGACATTTTTCCAGTTCCTCGCTCGACTTTTTCAGACCGGTGCGTTTTAATATCCTGGCGCCGGTGTGTTCCGCCGCTTTGCGTAGTTCCCTGTTGGATACCCGCTGCACCACCATCACACCCGCGTCAGTCAGCACATCTTCCGCAGTGTCACTAACCCCGCGGTCCACGAGCACCAGCCCGACACCGAGCTCCGCCACTTTTTGCAGGTTAGCGCTGAATTCCTCCTGCAGCTGCATATAGCGCGCAAAACCTGCTTCAGTGCTCAGGGCTTCCTCGTCGATCCCTTCCGGCTCCAGGGCATCGTCAATAACCAGTATGCTTAAATTTCTCAGTTCACACGGCATCTGGCGGCTAATCCGTTCCTTATTGATAATGACGCCCATAAAGACCTCGTTCTCAGCCCCTTCCTCCGCCATAATTGTATCTGGGAACTTGAAAGTTTTATCTTTCAGTTTGTCTTCACCAATCATTACTGCTGCGTGCACCACCAGGTCAGCGATGTCCTCGTGGCTGCGCCCGGCTATCAGCGCCACCTGGCGGATTGCACGGTCATCCAGGCCGGACAACGGACGCGACTGCTCACGCATGATCTCCAGCGCTTTTTTCAGGCCTGCCCGCAGGCCCTCAATGACCCGGGCCACCGGTACTCCCCGCGCCACCTGCTCCACCCCGGCGCTTACCAGAGCGCCGGCCATTACAGTGGCCGTGGTAGTGCCGTCGCCGATTTCCTCCTGCTGCGCCCTGGCTATGTTGATCAGCATCCTGGCCGCAGGATGGTTCGCCTCCATCATGGTCAATATGGTTACACCGTCATTGGTAATAACCACCTCGCCAAATTGATCGACCAGCATGGTATCCAGCCCTTTGGGGCCGAGAGTCCCTTCCACCGCGCTGGCAATGGCCCGGATAGCGTTGGAGTTGGTCATTAAAGCAGCCAGCCTCTCGTCAACATCCGCTCCGGCAGCAGCTTCCCTCTTTAAACTCAAATACGGCAGCCTCCTATCTCCCCCTGCCCCGCAGCACTCTGTCCAGAGCTATAGAAAGATTTTTTGTCAAAAAATCAACGACACTGATCACTTTCGCGTAATCCATCCTGGTCGGGCCAAGCACGCCGACTGTGCCTATCTTACGTCCGCTTAACATGTAGGGCGCAGCCACTACACTGTATTCCTTGATATCGCAGTCTTTAATTTCGTCGCCTATTCTTACGGTAACACCTTTATCCAGGTTTTCATCGGATAGCAGTTCACAGAGAAGTTCTTCCTGCTCCAGAATACCCAGCATGGTTTTGATCTTTTCCGCGTTTTGGAATTCCGGCTGGGTGAGCATGTTAAAAACTCCACCGAGGTAAATCTTATCTTCTTCTAAGAACAGGCTGTCCTGGATTAGTTCCAGAGACAGATCCAAAATATGTTTGTGCCGGCCCAGCTCATAATACAGTTCCTTCAGCAGGGTAAATTTTATTGTATCCATGTTCAAGCCCTGAAGCTTGGCGTTTAACACTTTGGACAGTGTTTCCAGGTCACTGGCGATAATGCTTTCCGGGGTTTCGATCATCCTGTGGTGTACCGCCCCGTTGTCCATCACCACTATGACCATTGTCCGGGCAGGATTCATCGGTACAAGCTGGATGTACTTGAATTTGCTCGGCCTCCTCTGCTGGGTCAACACCATGGAGGTATAACTGGTAAGCTGCGAGAGCAGGTTGCCGGTCCTCTGAAATACCTTGCCCACATCCCTGGCCTTGGTTGCCAGTTGGCTGCGGATCAGTTCCTCTTCTTCTCTGGTCAACTCCCGTTTTTTCATCAGATAGTCCACATAGTAACGGTAACCGCGCACGGACGGAATCCGGCCGGCGGAAGTGTGAGGCTGTTCAATATAACCCATCTCTTCCAGGTCAGCCATCTCGTTGCGGATAGTAGCCGGGCTCACGCCAAGTTTGTATTTTTTTGCTATTGTCCTTGAGCCGACGGGTTCTGCGGTGGCGATAAAGTCCTGCACAATGGCGAGGAGTACTTTTTGCTTGCGGTCGTCCATACCGGAACCCCCTTTATTGTTAGCACTCTATCGAACTGAGTGCTAAAAACGCTTAAATAAAAAATAACAAACCTCTATATGTTTGTCAAGGGAATTGGCAAGATTCAAACGAATTCCCTAAAAACTACGTTAGCCAGAGGCAGACCTTTTGTTGTAAGACGCAGGTACCCCCCGCTCATTTCCAGCAGGCCTTTATTACACAGACCTGCTATTTCATAACTGTAAATATCCTCAGCCCACCGGCCGAAGCGCCTGTAAAAACGATTTAAATCGACACCGCCGGATAAACGCAACCCGAGAAACATCGTCTCAGACATTTCGTCTGCCTCCGACAAGCGTATTTTATTTTCTACGGGATATTCTTCCCGGGAGAGCTTGTCGGAATACCCTGCCAGCGAAATATCGTTGGAAAACCTGACCCCTCTGATAAACGAGTGAGCCGCCGGACCGAACCCCAGGTAGGGCTGGTTTAACCAGTAAACCAGGTTGTGGGCGCACTGAATGCCGGGTCTGGCAAAATTTGAAATTTCGTAATGGCTGTAACCGTGCCCATTGAGGAATGCAACAGCATCCCGGTACATTATTATTTCAGTTTCCTCCGGACAGGTACATATTTCACCGCGTTCAACAGCCTGCGCCAGCGGAGTCCCTTTTTCCAACTGGAGACCGTACGCAGCAATATGCTCCGGGGCCATTTCCACAGCTTTATGCAGCGTTTCCCGCCAGTCATGGTTGGTTTGGCCGGGTATGCCAAAAATAAAATCCAGGTTGAGATTGTCAAACCCCGCTTTTCTGGCCAGCTGTACCGACCGGGCCGCCTGCTCCGCACTGTGGATACGGCCAAGCATACCCAGCAACCTGTCATTAAAAGACTGGACACCGATGCTGAGCCTGTTCACCCCCGCCTGCCGCAGCTCAGCCAGGCCAGGCCCATCAACTGTGCCCGGGTTTGCTTCCACTGTTACTTCACAGCCCTCCGTAAGGAAAAAGGAGGACCGCACCTCATTCAGCACTGTTTTGAATGAAGCAGCCGGCAAAGTAGTCGGAGTACCGCCGCCAAAAAAAATACTGGTGATGATTTTATCCTCATCAGCCAGCGCTGATCCATAAAGGTTGATTTCTCTGACAAGGGATTCCAGGTAACTTTTTACCGTCGGACCACTGAGTGGGTACGAGATAAAATCACAGTAAGGGCATTTTTTAATACAGAAGGGGACATGTATATAAATTCCGATTGACATTTGCGTAACCCCCGGCAAAATATAATATATCTTTTACGCAACTAGTGGTTTAAACCTTTAATTTATTAAGGGCATCAACCATCTGCCGCTTTTTTTTAGAATCCTGCAGCCAGACCTTTACTTCCATCCAAACCTCGGCGCACATTTTTTCATTTTCTTTGCCCACAACAGCTCTTACGGTCTGGTCCACGCATTTGCGCTCCTCTTTATTCACAGGTTCAATTCCCAGTTCTCCTAATAATGGTTTCAGATGCCGGAGATAGCAGCTCATAATAAACCCCTATTTTTCATCCAAACCCAGTACAGCCATGAAGGCTTCCTGGGGTATTTCCACATTGCCTACCTGTTTCATCCTTTTCTTACCTTCTTTTTGCTTTTCCAGCAGTTTGCGCTTGCGGCTTATGTCGCCGCCGTAGCACTTAGCCAGGACGTCCTTGCGCACCGCTTTCACCGTTTCCCTGGCAATAACCTTGTTGCCGATAGACGCCTGGATCGGCACTTCAAAAAGGTGACGCGGGATTAAGCTGCGCAGCCTTTCTACCAGCTGGCGCCCCCTGTAATAGGCCTTGTCCTTGTGCACGATAATCGAGAGCGCGTCCAGCACTTCGCCGGCGATAAGAATATCCAGCTTAACCAGGTTGGACTGCCTGTACCCGTCCGGTTCATAATCCAGCGAAGCATAGCCCTTGGTGCGCGACTTCAACTGGTCAAAGAAGTCATATATAATCTCGCTTAGAGGCATATCGTAAGTCAGGAGCACCCTGTGCAGGCCTATGTACTCCATGTTGCTGAAGACGCTGCGCCGTTCCTGGCACAGTTCCATTACCGCCCCGACATAGACCTTGGGGGCCATGATAGTAGCCTTGACATACGGCTCCTCGATGTATTCCACCTTAACGGCCGGCGGTATTTTGCTGGGATTTTCGATCTCCAGTATTTCTCCCGTAGTGGTCGCAACGCGGTAGACAACGTTGGGGGCTGTAGTAATAAGGTTCAGTCCATATTCGCGCTCCAGACGCTCCTGAATAATTTCCATGTGCAGAAGTCCCAAAAAACCGCAACGGAAACCGAACCCAAGAGCCTCGGATGTTTCAGGCTCATAGACCAGCGAGGCGTCGTTCAAGCTGAGCTTTTCCATAGCCTCACGCAAATCACCGTAATCAACAGTATCAGCCGTGTATAACCCGCAGTATACCATGGGGGTCGCCCTGCGGTAGCCCGGCAGGGGCACAGACGCCGGTCCGGCAGCGTCTGTAACCGTATCGCCTACCTGGCAGTCCTTAACATTTTTAATACTGGCTGCGATAAAGCCCACTTCGCCGGTATGAAGGACACCAATATTGGTCAGGGAAGGCTTGAAAATACCCACTTCATTAACTTCAAATTCCTTTCCTGTGGCCATCATTTTGACCTGCATACCGGTTCGCACCGAGCCTTCCATCACACGGATATAGGCAATAACCCCTTTGTAGGGATCATAATGCGAGTCGAATATCAATGCCCGCAAGGGGGCGCCGCCCTGCCCGCCGGGCGGTGGAATTATCTTAACTATCTTGTCTAAAATCTCTTCTATCCCGATACCGCTTTTGGCTGAAGCCAGTACAGCATCTGAGATGTCCAGCCCGATAACGTCCTCAATCTCTTTCTTGACTTCATCTGGGTCCGCGCTGGGCAGGTCAATTTTATTTATCACCGGGATGATTTCCAGGTTATGCTCCAGGGCCAGGTAAACGTTAGCCAGGGTTTGGGCTTCAATCCCCTGCGCCGCGTCCACAATCAGCAGAGCCCCCTCGCAGGCAGCCAGGCTGCGTGAGACCTCGTATGAAAAGTCCACATGCCCCGGCGTGTCGATTAAGTTCAACTGGTACTCCAATCCGTCCTTGGCTCTGTAATGCAAACGCACGGCCTGCATTTTTATAGTTATGCCCCGCTCCCGCTCCAGGTCCATCTTATCAAGCACCTGCTCAGCCATTTCCCTGCTGCTCAGCGCGCCCGTATACTCCAGCAGCCTGTCGGCCAGTGTTGATTTACCGTGGTCGATATGAGCGATGATGCAGAAATTGCGAATTCTATCCTTTTCCCATTCCATTGCTGATCCTCCGTTATGTATACAACCATATAATTATATCACTACCGCAGGCAGCTATCAACAAAAACCCGTCAATTACCATTACTATGGAACGGTACGTGGTACGCGTCAAGGGAAAGGACGTCATATAAAATTACCTGTTCATCAACAGCTTATTTTCACTCAGCCACTCTTTGACTTTATTTAATTTTATCTGCGCTTCTGGAAGAAAAACCCTAATGCTCTGGTTTGCTTTATCTAAAATAATTGCTGCCTGTTCACGGCATCTCCTAATCTGTTCCGAATCAGCAAATTGTCTGACCCAATCCGGCAGCAGAGCGAAACTGATACTCTCACCTAGAAAATCAACGTGGTATGAACCATGTCCATGGTCCTCCAGCTTAAACGCGTATAAAGGATCCTCCGGACGGACCCGATAATTGAACTCGGCGATCGAGCAAGATACTCCCCAGGCCACCACGACGGCGCATAATAAAATAGAGAGTTTATACCTTGTCCAATTCATAGTAATCGCTCCAGTTTTATTAATATTATGACCAGAATGGCGGGTTAAAACCCGCCCCCGGAACTGATCATAAGGATACGCAGAGACAGTTCATGGTCACAATTGACAAGGAATAGGCATGGTCTGGCTTCAGCTGCGAAAAGATGGTCGGATAAAGCCGACCTCACAATGAAGAGGGGATTTTCATATGACCAGGGGATGTTTTGAATTACAATTTAAAATGCTCCAAAATGCTAGTCGGAGACTGCCTCCGGATCCTTAGCATGCTCCTCGCCGACTACATCGGCCACTACACCGGCTACCAGGCGGGCGGAGCGGACCGCTTCCTCGCAGGAGTTTTCTGTTGTGCCCACTTCCAGCAGTACAGCACGCGGATGCAGATTCTGGTTATATAAGCCGTCTTGTACCCTAACACCCAGAGAAAGCCCCGGGTATTTTTCATTTATCCTGTCTGAAAGCTCCACAGCGAAAGCGTAGTTCTGACGCCAGCCCGGAAAGGGCCTGCGGGTGTCAGAACCCACGATAAACAGTAAAGTCGCCATCACCTGACCGTCAATATTTACAATACTCTGCTCCCTGGTCTTTTTTGAGTCACGGTGGATGTCAAAAATAACACTGGTTTTCGGATTAGCGGCTAGGAGTTCCCTGGCTGTTTTTTCCGACTCGATATAGGACATATTGTAGTCCATATCGTTGATTTTATCTGACCTGGCCACATTAATCCCATAACTGCTTTCAAGGGTCTCCTGGAAGGCGGCCGCTACCATGACTACCCCGCCGCGCCTGCCATCCAGCCTATCAACCCCGTCGGTGAGCCTGTAAGTTTCACCAGTATGAGTGTTATAGACGCAAACCAGGCGCTCCCCGGCCAAAGTGGGGATCGCCTTTTCGCCGGCTTCATCTGGAGCAGGGCTGCTCACAGGTGCTACATCAGGAAAATCAACCGCGGCCAGCAGTGGTATTTGTGATTGCAGAACCGCGGCCGGGTTTTGCAGGTTGACCCTGCCCACAGACCCGGCGCCGTGTAAAAATGACCCCATAAACGTAGGGGTTTCGCTATCGCCTTCAAAACTGCTCCAGCGGAATATGGGCAGCGCCCCTTTGATAATTTGCAGAGGCTCTGCCTGGTATGAATCCAGAGCCCTGCCGGGCAACTCTTTAACAGCACTGACCCAAAGAGGCTGCACCGCAAAAATGGCTGGAATTACTTTAATCAGGCAAAATAGCAGCAAAAATAATACGCCAATAATCTTAAAAGGCGGGCGGCACTGAAGAGCCCTCCTGCACCTGTTGGCGGTTACAGAATACATAATAAACCCCCCGTTCGGGTTGTTTCTTAATTTTATGCCCGGAGCGGGGGGTTTATGAGAGTGTGATGTTATCGCAACGCGGTTGGGACAAAAGCGTCAATTAAACCGATAATGAATGCGGATATTAAAGCGCCGACAATGCTCACACTGAGCAAGTTGGGGATAATGAACTGAGCCAGGTAAATAACCACCGCCGCCGTGACGAAACCCACCAGCCCCCTGCTCTGCGGGGAAATGCGTTCACCCAGAAGAGCCTCGGCCACATACCCAAGGACGGCTATCACAACAGCGGCAATCAGCGCTCCGACAAATCCGCCACTCACCACGAAACCGGGCGAAAGCCAGCTTACAACAATCAATACAAGTGCTGAAACAACAAATCTGATAACAACTCCAAGCCACTGCATTACATATCACCTCCAATCTTGTCAACTCATAAAATAGCTTTAACCAAATTATGAAAGGATATACCGCTAAACCTTGCAATTTTTTTTTGTGCATGGTAAAATTGTTGCCGTTGGGAGGTGAGAACACACATGCCAAATATCAAATCCGCCGTCAAAAGGGTTGAAATTACTCGCAAGCGGACGATACGTAACACCAAGCTCAAGTCAGCTCTAAGAACCACCATCAGGAGGTTCGAGGAAGCTATGAAGATTTCCGACCGCGATGAAGCCAGTTTAAAACTGAGGAAGGCTGTAATTGCCCTTGACAAGGCTGTTACGAAAGGCATTTTACATAAAAATGCAGCTTCACGTAAAAAATCCCGTCTGACCAAAAAGTTTAACAAGCTCACCGGGTAACAGAATCATGAAAAAACAAAGCCGCAGTTAAAGCTGTGGCTTTTTGTATTTACATTTTGAATATAATAACACAAAAGGGAGAATTGCATTGGCATACTCCCCTGGCGCTGTCATTGGCTGAAGCTTATTTACTAATGTAATACTAAGAGAAGTATTTTTTGGGCAGGAGCACGTGGTCGAGAAGCATGCACAGCAGCATGCCGGCAATAAACCCGTTGCCCAGGATGTACTGAGCGAACACGGGGATCCCCGCGAAGGCACCGGCCGGCAGGTTCATCACGCCGGTCCCGAAGAGAAGCGGCAGCCCCACCACAAAATAATCCCTGGCGGTAAACTCCAGCCGGGCGTAGTCTTTCAGCCCGAAACCCAGCATCTGGCAGAAGGAGGCCAGCAGCACCGAATAGCCCACCGGCTCTGGAATGGACGCCAGAAAAGCGCCCACCTGCGGCAGCAGTCCCAGGATCACCAAGGCAAAAGCAAATATCACAAAAGGCAGCCTGGCCGCCACCCTGGTCAAGGCAACCATGCCGGCGCCGGCTGAATAAGGCACAAAGCCCACCGTCGCCCCCAGCCCGGCCAGAATATCGGCAAAACCGGTAAATACCACACCCCTGTTATATGACTTTTGGGGCAGTTCTATATCCAGCACCCGCTCCATAGCCAGGATGCTGGCCACCAGGTTGGACAGCACCAGCAGGCCGGTCAGCACCGAAACAAACACTATGCCGGGATCGAAGGTGGGTGTGCCCCAGGCAAACAACTTGGGCAGCGCCACGATCGCCTCCGACCTGATGAATTCCCCGGAGGAAACCCCGACCAGCACGGCTATGACCCACCCCGCCGCGATACCGATAAGTATGGCGATGCTTTTCAGGAAACCCCTGGCCTTGAGGCTGATCAACATGACCATGGATACCACCAGCACAGACACAAAGGCTGATTTCGGATCTATACTTCCCCCGTCGTCAATGCCGAACATTCCCCTGACAAAAGTACCGCTTAACTGCAGGCCCAGCAGAACCAGTACAGAGCCGGTGACAGCAGGTGTAAAAAATTTCAAGGCCTTGCCGATCAGGCCCGTCATACCGAGAACCACCAGGATAACCCCGGCTGCCATCAGGCCAAACTCCAGGTCCGTGCGCAGCAGGCTCAGCGGTTTACCCAACTCCGGGGCCATAGCCGCCAGGGTGATGAAAATACCCCACCACATGCCGGACGGGCCTTCGATAATAGGCAGGCGGTGACCAAAACACACCTGCAGCAGTGAAGCCAGAGCCTGAAAAAAGAAAGTGCGCTGGGCCAAGGTGGCGATACCGGCCTGGTCGAGTCCGAGAGCGCTTCCTACTACCAGCGGCAGGACCGCCGAATTGGCCACGGCAAAACCCAGCCACTGCACAGCATAAACCAGGTTGCGTTCCAGGGGCGGACGGTCCTCCAGGTTATATAAAAGCTCTTTGTCTTCGTCCAAATTCCACCAATCCCATTAATCTTGTATGATTGCTTAGCTGCGCGGGTCGGCGCAAAGCTTCAATATAAAATGCTCTACCGCCGGGTAAAATTCCTGCCCGCCGGTCTTCACCGCCACATCCACTTCCAGCAGGGACTGGAAAATGCGGACCAGGCTTTCATTGCTGTAATTTTTACACTGGGCGGTAAGCTTTTGCGCCACATAGGGATGCATTTTCAGCCGTGCGGCAATTTCCCGGGGTGGGCAACCCCGCCCAACCAGGTCATGGACTTGCAGCAACAACCTGAACTGTCTGGTGATCATGGCCAGGATCCGCAGCGGGGGCTCTTTCGCTGCCAGCATGTCTTTAATACCGCTCAAGGCCTCCCCACAGCGCCGGTTGCCCACCGCATCGACAATAGCGAAAATATTATCCTCCAGAACAGGCGGGCACAGCCTGCGCACATCATCTGAGGTGATCACCCCGCTCTGGGCCGTATAATTAAGGAGCTTATCAAATTCCACACTTAATTTTTGCAGAGATGGGCCAACCGTGTCCAGCAGTTCGTCCAAAGCCCTGCTGGCTAACTGACGGCCAGCCTTGTCCGCCTTCCGGGCCAGCAAGCGAGCCAGTTCTTTCCGCTTCAGGTAAGTAAAATCCACCGCTTTCCCGGCTTTCTGCACCGCCTTAAAAATACCCTTTCTTCTGTCCACCGGCTCACCGGTATTAAAAACCAGAATAGTCGAACTCAAAGGATCTTTTAAATATTCCAGCAACACATTTTCCCCGCGGGCTGCGGGTTTTTTCTCTTTTTTCACGGGCCCTTCCCGTCCGGCCCGTTTGGCAGCCTTAAAAAAAGGCGGGTTTTTCACCACTACCAGGCGCTTCGCCGCAAAAAGCGGCAGAGTCTCCGCGCTGGCGACTATATCCCCCGGGCCTGCTGTCTCGCCGTCGATCAGGTCAATATTAAAGTCAGACCCGCCCTGCCGGCAGAAATCTATTAAACGACCTGCAGCCTGCTCCCGCAGGTAGCCCTCCTCACCATAAAAAAGGTAGACCGGGTGGAGAACTCCCCGTTTCAGGCTGTTTAGTAGTTCAGTGTAGTAGTCCAAAGCTATTTACACACCTTATATTATACCGAGCCTGGCCTGGACCGCCGCCACCTTGCCGGCTGCGGTCAGAGCCTTATCCCTGCGGTCATCGATACGGATGGTGGTAACCACCCGTCCCGCGCCCTTGATAAAAGGCTGCTCGTGCATTTGCTTGATAACTGCCAGCACCCGGTCCAGGTCACCCTCAATGACTGTGGACATGGGGGTGAGTCGCCAGGAGATCTCCTCCGCCCCCCGCAGCACCGCCAGACACCCGGCCACATAATCACTCAGGCTGGCGGACGCCGTGCCGACCGGTACAATGGTAACATCAACTACAGCCATATCCTGTTACCCCCTGCAGATTTTCTTTTATTATATTAAATTTGTGCCACCTGTAAAAGGCTGGTTCAGGAAATACTTAATGACTTCACTTTGGCCAGGGCGTTAACATAGGCTCTGGCGCTGGCTTCGATAATATCGGCGCTGACGCCTCTCCCCACCACCAGCCCGTTGTCGCCGCAACGGATCCTTACAGTGGCGTCACCAAGGGACTCGCTGCCCCGGCCGACAGAATTGAGAGAGAAATCCTCCAGCAGGACATGCTCCCCTACCATGCGCTCGACTGCTTTAAAAACAGCATCCACCGGGCCGGCACCGCAGGCTGCGTCAGTGATCGTGTCTCCCCCTACTTCCAGCGTCACGGTAGCTGTCGCCCTGGTAACACCGGTCGTAGTAATGGATATGTTTTTTACGCTGATAATGCTATTTTTTGCTTCAATTTCTTCAGCCGGCAAAAGCTGGCTTACGCCGGGGCGAACACCGACAGCATCCGGCCCGATGATCAAGTAAGG
>JAQVXL010000124.1 GCA_028709235.1 Desulfotomaculaceae bacterium | reverse complement strand
ACACCGAAAACTATCCAGACCAAAAAAGAACGCGCCAATATTGTTTACGCGGTGAAGATTAAAATTAATAACGAAAATAATGTTTTAAAGCCGGGTATGCCTGCTGACGTCGTCCTTGACTAGAGGTGGAGCAGATGATCGAGATGGAGTGTCTCACCAAGAAATTTGGAAACATTACAGCGGTCAGCGAGGTTTCCCTGAAAGTTGCCAGGGGGGATATTTTCGGCCTGGTGGGTCCGGACGGGGCCGGCAAAACCACCCTGCTGCGGATGGCGTGCGGGCTGATTAATCCCACCAGCGGCCATGTCACCCTTTTTGGCGGGGAGAAGGATGCCGGCAATTTCGGCTACATGCCCCAGCGGTTCAGCCTCTGCGGCGACTTGACGGTGATGGAAAACATAGATTTTTTCGGCTCCCTTTATAATATCAATAAAAAAACAATCAGGGAGCGGGCTGATCAGATCCTGAAACTGACGAAACTAGCGCAGTTTAAGAAGAGGTTTGCGGATGATCTGTCCGGCGGCATGAAACAAAAACTGGCCCTGACCTGCGCCCTGGTAATCCGGCCGGGCCTGCTGATCCTGGATGAGCCGACGTTTGGAGTAGACCCGGAGTTTCGCAAAGAGTTCTGGAAGATCTTATACATGCTCAACCGGGACGGGATGACCATATTTGTCTCCACACCCTACATGGACGAAGCCGGCCTCTGCAAAAAAGTGGCCCTTTTGGACCGGGGCAGGATCGTGGCGGCCGGTACTCCGGACCAGCTAAAAAAGCAGATTAAAAATAAAATCCTGGAAATCAAAGCGGACGCCAAAGATCTCGACTTCCTGGGTGATCTGCCTGAAGTTGAAGACGCCAGTTTTTACGGCGACAGGTACCATGTGGCTGTAAACGAGGTTGAACCGGCAAAGATATCGATTGCCAGGCTCCTTTCTGAAAAAGGCATAACGGTTTCCATCATGGAAGAGATTACCCCCTCTATGGAAGACGTCTTTGTATCCCTAACTGAAAAAGAGGTGGTCTGAAGTGGATCATGCCGTGATCACCACCCGCGATCTGACCAGGACTTTCGGTTCTTTTACCGCTGTCAACAAGGTCTCCATCGAGGTCAGGCAGGGAGAAATATACGGGTTTTTGGGGCCCAACGGCTCCGGCAAATCGACCACGATCCGGATGCTGTGCGGCATCCTGGAGCCCACTTCCGGTTCCGGTACCGTGCTCGGCTACGACCTGGTCCGCGAATCAGAAAAAATCAAACGCAAAATCGGTTATATGTCGCAGAAGTTCAGCCTTTACGATGACCTTACTGTTTATGAGAACCTGGACTTCTACGCGGGATTGTACAGCATCCCGCACCGGGAACGAAAAAAAAGAATCAGCGAAATGATCGATATGGCCCTTTTAAAAGGCAGGGAGTCTGAACTTGCCGCCAACCTGAGCGGCGGCTGGAAACAGCGACTGGCGCTGGGCTGCGCTATAATATCCCGCCCATCAATCCTTTTTCTGGACGAGCCCACCAGCGGGGTGAGTCCGACCAGCAGGCGCGCGTTTTTTAAGATAATCCAGCGGCTGGCCAACGAAAACACAACGGTCATGGTCACCACGCACTTCATGGACGAGGCCGAGCGCTGCTACCGCATCGCCTTTATCTCCGAGGGGAACCTGATCGCCGATGACACGCCGGAAAACCTGAAAAACAAAGTAATCAAGGGCGCCCTGGCGGAAGTCGTCCACCCCGACGCCCTGTACATTATTGACGATATTGAAAAGCTGCCCTACGTCAAGGAATGTTCCAATCACGGTCCGGTGCTGCACGTGCTGCTGGAATCCGGGAGCGCTCTCCAGGCGTTGGAACAGTATACGGGGGTAAAGGCTAAAATTATCAAACCTTCCCTGGAAGATGTTTTTGTCTCCCTGGCCAGGCAGAACAGAAGGCAGGTGTCTTAGGTGGGCAGGATCCTGGCCATTTTAAAAAAAGAGTTTTTACAGATGCGGCGGGACCGGCTGACCCTGGGCATGGTCTTTGCGCTGCCCTTGTTCCAGCTGCTTTTGTTTGGCTATGCCATACAAACTGAAGTGAAGCACATTCCCACCGCTGTGTTTGACCAGTCCCTTTCCGCCGAAAGCAGGGACATGATGGAAGCTTTCAGCGCCTCCGGGTATTTCGACGTTTATTACTCCGCCGCCGGTTACGATGAGATTACGAAGATGATCGACAGCGGCAGGGCCAAAGTGGGCATTATATTTCCGCCTGATTTCAGTGAAAACCTCAAGCAGGGGGACACGGCGACGGTGCAGGTACTGGTTGACGCCAGCGACAGCATGTCGTCTGCCACGGCTATTGCTACGGCCAACGCCATCGGTCTCTTAAAGTCGCAGAAAGTTTTTATCCAGAAGACACAGCTGGCCAATATTCCCTATGACATAAGAGTGCGGCCCTGGTACAACCCCGACGGCATTACCGCCTACTATATGGTGCCGGCGATCCTGGGGATCATCGTGACCATGACTATGGTGATGATGACTGCCGCGGCGATTGTCAGGGAGCGGGAAAGGGGCACACTGGAGCAGTTAATGGTCACTCCGATCAGATCATATGAATTGATGCTTGGTAAGATCATCCCCTACATCGGGCTCGGCTATCTGCAAATAACCGTGGCCCTGCTGGTGGGCGCGCTGGTGTTCCAGGTGCCGATCAGGGGCAGCCTGCTGGAGCTGTACGGCCTGACCCTGTTTTTTATTACAGCCTCACTGGGTATCGGCATCCTGATCTCGAATATCGCTAAAAACCAGATGCAGGCCTTCCAGATGTCTTTCTTTGTCCTGCTGCCCAGCATTATGCTATCCGGCTTCCTTTTCCCCAGGGAAGCCATGCCGCTCATTATACAATACATCGGCAATATTATTCCTCTGACTTATTACCTGGTCATCATCAGGGGTATCATCCTGAAAGGAATAGGTTTTCCCTACCTTGTCTCACAGGTGGCGGCGCTCCTGGTATTTTCTGTTGTACTGATCACCCTGAGCATAATCAAGTTCAAGAAGAAAATCGCTTAGGCGCATAGTTTAGCGCCGGACG
>JAQVXL010000008.1 GCA_028709235.1 Desulfotomaculaceae bacterium | reverse complement strand
ATGCTGGCCCTGGTCCTTGAAAAGAATGGAATCCAGCCCACCATAGTAATCGGAGGTGAAATGACAGAAATAGGCGGAAACGCCAAATTGGGCCGGGGAGAATACATAGTAGCGGAAGCGGATGAGAGTGACGGTTCATTTCTCAAGCTGGCGCCTTTAATAGAAGTAATAACCAATATCGAAGACGATCACCTGGATTATTATAAAAACATGGATAACATTATAGCCGCCTTTCGTAAATTCCTGGCCAAATTGCCTGAAAACGGGCTGGCGGTAGTCTGCCTCGACGATCCAGGGCTGAGGGCCCTGCTGGAGGATTATCACCGGCCGTACATTACTTATGCCCTGGAACAACCCGAGGCGGATTATCTGCTGAAAAACTTGCGGTTAGACGGTGCTGTCAGCGTTGGGGATGTTTATTACCAGGGCTTATACATAGGAACTATACAATTAAAAGTGCACGGCTGGCATAACCTGTCCAACGCCCTGGCAGTTGTGGCCGTGGCCAGATATATAGGACTTGACTTTGCGGCGATAGCTGCGGCCCTCGAAAATTTTACAGGGGCCGGGAGAAGGTTCCAGCTGACAGGTGAAGTGAACGGCGTTAGAGTTATCGATGACTACGCCCACCACCCTACTGAAATAAAAGCCACCCTGGGGGCCGCGGTTCAGTTAAAAACCGGGCGGGTGGCCGCGGTTTTTCAACCGCACCGGTATACCAGAACTGCTATTTTGGGCGAGCGTTTCGGAGAAGTGTTTAAAGATGCCGACATCATTATTATCAGCGACTTATATAGTGCCGGTGAACATCCGATAGAAGGGGTTTCCGCGCAAACGATTATATCTGCTATTAAAAAGCACGATGGTCGTGAAGTTATTTATCTGCCCACAAAAACGGAAATTGTAGATTTCCTGGTCCGGACAGTCTGTCCCGGCGATATGGTTTTAACTCTCGGCGCCGGTGACATCTGGAACGTGGGGGTAGAACTTGTTGACCGGCTAAAGGAGCGTCAAGATATTGGCTGACTCAACCATTTGCCTGGAAATGCTGAAAATCCTGCCTGGGCGGGTGCGCATCAGTGAACCCATGAAAAAGCATACCAGTTGGCGGATCGGTGGACCGGCGGACGTTTTTGTGACGCCCGCCAACCGTGAAGAACTGCGGCTGGCAGTTTCATACGCTTATGAGCGAGAGATCCCCCTAACTATTATTGGCGCCGGCACAAATATCCTGGTTGCCGACGAAGGAATCAGAGGTGTTGTGGTCAAGGTGGGCTGCGGGCTGGACCGGATCTCCGTGGATGACAACATGGTCATTGCGGAATCCGGGGCGAAGCTGTCGAAGGTAGCCGCTGTGGTCAGGGACGCCGGGTTGGGCGGATTCGAGTTTTCCGCCGGCATCCCCGGGAACATTGGCGGCGCGCTGGTAATGAACGCAGGGGCCAATGGAACTGCCATCGGCACACGGGTTAAAGAGGTGCTGTTATTAAACCAGGCCGGCTGCTTTTTTAAAAAAACAATAGACGAAATAAATTTCGGCTACCGTTCCAGCGCCCTCCAGCACGATTCTGCAGTAGTTGTTGAGGCTGTCTTTTCCTGTTATCACCGGGATAAAGAAGCAATTAAACATGAAATGGAGGTTTTTATTAAGAGAAGAAAAGAAACCCAGCCCCTGCATTATCCCAGCGCAGGGAGCATTTTCAAAAACCCACCCGGAGACTCTGCCGGGCGCTTGATTGAAGCAGTCGGCTTAAAAGGTGAGAGGATTGGTGACGCTCAGATTTCCACACTACACGCCAATTTTATTATCAATCTTGGTGAGGCCAGGGCCCGGGACATCATGATGCTGGTGGAGCGGGCCAGAAATTCAGTGCTGGGACATTTTGGGATTGAGCTGAAACCTGAGGTGAAGGTGGTGGGTTATCAATAGGCGGAGGTGACAGTGTGCAAAAGTTTTTGATTGTGGGTGGCAACCGCCTAAAAGGAACAATACGCGCCAGCGGCTCGAAAAACGCAACCCTGCCGGTTTTGGCAGCTTGTATTTTGAATGGCTCGAAAAACATAATCCATGAAGTGCCAATACTGAAAGACGTGGCGGTGATGAAAGACGTCCTAACTTACCTGGGAGCCAGGGTGGTTTGCGAAGGCAGCACATTTATTGTTGACAGCGCCGATGTCCAGCCAGTGGAAATATCCGAGGATTTGATGCGGCGGATGCGGGCGTCCAACCTGGTCCTGGGTTCTATGCTCGGCCGCTTCGGCCGGGTAAAAATATCTTACCCGGGAGGTTGTCAGATCGGCAGCCGGCCGATGAACCTTCATTTTAAAGGGATGCAGGCGATGGGCGCCGTGATCAAGGAAAGGTATGGTTATATAGCCGCCCGGGCTGAAAAGCTGACCGGGGCCGATATCCACCTGGACCTGCCCAGTGTGGGCGCTACAGAAAACCTGATGATGGCAGCTGTGCTGGCCAGGGGCAATACTACGATCAGAAACGCGGCCAAAGAGCCGGAGATGGTGGACCTGCAAAATTTTCTCAATAAAATGGGGGCCAGGGTCAAAGGAGCCGGAACAGACACAATAAAGATCGAAGGCGTGAGACCCAGTGATTTGCACGCGGCTGAACACACCGTTATTCCCGACCGGATTGAAGCGGGCACGCACCTGGTAGCTGCGGCCATAACCGGCGGTGAGGTTACGCTGACCAACGTTATTCCGGAACATATGGAACCCCTGCTGGCAAAAATGCGCGAGGCGGGAGTCGATATTATCACGGGAGATGACTATGTCAGAGTCCAGGGGGCAGGCCAGATCAGGGCAGTAGATATTAAAACAATGCCCTATCCCGGATTCCCGACCGATATGCAGCCCCAGATGATGGCCCTCTTGAGCCTGGCTGAAGGAACCAGTATAATTACTGAAACAGTATTTGAAAATCGTTTTAAACATGTGGGAGAACTGAGGCGGATGGGCGCCGATATAAAAGTGGAAGGGCAATCAGCCATCGTCGAAGGTGTGGAAAGGTTAAGCGGCGCTTATCTGGAAGCAAGCGACCTGCGAGCCGGGGCTGCATTGGTAATAGCCGCGCTGGCCGCCGAAAACGGGACCATCCTGGAGAATGTGACCCACATCGACCGCGGCTATGAACGATTGGAGACTAAATATAACGCCCTGGGCGCGAGAATTGTAAGAGTTCACGATTAGTGGCTCTTTTTTTAGTGCTGCCGGGGACAAGTTTGCCGGCGCCGGTTGTGCCTGTAAATAACAGAAAACCGCCTGGCGCGGTCTCCTGTTACATTAATTATTGAAAAACCAGAACTATAAAAGTAACCAGCAGTTAGTTCTTAAATAAGCATGAACCCGAAGCCAAAGACCAGCAGGATCAGGATCAGGAAGAGGATAAACGCCCAGTTCCCAGCTCCGCTGCCACAGCCACCGGTCCCGACTCCACCGACTCCACCAGTCCCGCCAACTCCTCCAGCCCCTCCAGTAATGCCAAACGCCATATTTTTGCCCTCCTTGTAACAAGTTCTATTAACTTCGTTTATACTATGCTTGTAGGCAGTAAATGGTTACACAGCTGGTGTAGATGAAGTTTATTGAAAGCTTACCTTTTCTTTTTAGATTTCATATGGACAACTTAGTAGCGGTTGATATAATTATTAATGGGGTAAACTATTTGAGATTTTTGGAGTGAAGGTATTGGCCGGTCCCTTTAAAGGCAGAATACGGCAAAAAAAATGGAATGTCATGGAAAGCGTTGTTTTTGTAATCATTGTTCTCGCGGCAGGATTTATTCTGCTGAGCTCACCTGTTTTTGAGGTGCGTCAAGTCCTGGTGCAGGGCAATTATTTTTTAAGCGAAGAGAAAATACTTGACGTGGCAGACATCGGTTTAGATGTTAATATATTCAAATTAAAAATGGCTGATGTAAAGTCTAACCTTAAACAGCTTCCGATGATTAAAGATACGCAGGTGACCAGATCGCTGCCTTCATCTGTTGTAATAACCGTTGCTGAGCGGGTGCCCCTGGGCCTTTTACCTGCAGCAGAAGGTTTTATTCAGGTGGATGAAGAGAGTATATATCTGGCCAGAGCCGGCGCCGGGACTCCCGGCCTGCCGGTAATAACCGGTGTGGAGGTTGAGCCGGCCGGTCCCGGACAGGTTTTGAGTTCGGAGAGACTGAGTTCTGCTCTGAATGTGATCAAGGATTTGCCTGCCGGGTTTACCGCCAACCTAACGGAGATCCATGTGGATGAGGACGGCCAGATTATAATTTATACAACCGAGGGATATCAATGCCGGTTGGGCCTGCCCCAGGAAATCCAGGAAAAAGGGGAGATCTTGCAGCAGGTCCTGCTGGAACTGCGCAAGCAGGGTGCAAAAATCAACTATATAGATCTTTCATATGCCGGGCAACCGGTGGTATATTATAAAAAATATGCTAACTAAGGCGGGTGATTAAATGAAAGGTTTTCAGTGGATAATTGCCGCTGCCTGCCTGGTATTAGGCATTATGCTTGCCTTTCAGTTCAGAATCGCCAGTGAAATCAATAAAACTGAACCGGTGCAGCGGGCCCAGTTGTTAGCGTCAGAAGTAAACCAGCTGAAAAAAGATCGTGATCTGCTCCAGGAACAGGTTAATTCCCTGCGGGCTGATTTTGACCGGGTTTCAGCCGGGCCCCAGGATATTGATTTGAAGGAAGGACTGGATCGGGCCAGGATCCTGGCCGGAGTTACGGAATTGAGCGGGATCGGTGTGGAAGTCACCCTCAACGACAGTAATGCCACTCTGAAACCGGGTGAAAATCCGGACCTTTATGTTCTCCATGATGAAGACGTCCTGCATGTTTTAAATGAATTGAGGGCGGCCGGCGCGGAAGCCATATCAATAAACGGGCAGAGACTCCTCGCCGTTACTGAAGTGCGCTGTGCGGGTCCCACAATTATTTTGAACAGGGATAAACGACTGGCCCCACCTTATGTTATATCGGCTATAGGAGATCCCGATACACTTGAAAATTCCATTAAAATGAAGGGTGGAGTAGCGGAAACCCTTCAGTTTTGGGGAATTCAGGTGGGAGTCAAAAAGATGTCAGGGGTGACAGTGCCGGCATACACCGGCGGGACCAAGTTTGAATACGCGCAAGCGGCCAGCTAGGGAGAGGGTAGAATTGAACAAGTCTATATATGTTTCGATTATCGCTGTTTCTCTCATATTTGGGTTGATCATCTCATTTCAGTATCGCTCAAACAACGATAGCACCGCCGGTAAAACTACCGATAGGTACCAGGAGCTGACCATAGAAAAAAAACAGGTAGAAACAGATATAGCCCAGCTGGAGGAAGAGATCGGCGACCTGACAGTGAAGATTGAGACAGCACGCCAGGGCCGCACCGAAGCCGACGACGCAGTTATAAGCGAACTCGACAAAACCAAGCTCTATGCCGGGCTGATCCCGGTGACGGGGCCGGGTGTGAATATTACCATGAAAATTGATCAGGCCTCTCAAGCCGGTATGGGATTTTATAACATCCGGGACGAGGACCTCCTAAAAGTGATTAACGACCTGCGCGGGGCCGGGGCTGAAGCCATTTCCATCAACGACCAGCGCATTCTTGCCACCAGCGAAGTGCGCAAGGCCGGTAACCATATCAATATTAACCTGGTCAGGCTTTCGCCCCCTTACAGCATTAAAGCCATTGGTAATCCGGGTATGCTGGAGAGCAGCCTGGAAATAAAAGGCGGGCTGGTAGAGATTTTGGCTGTCAACGGCATTACAGTTGATGTCCAGCAGTCTGATCAGGTATTGGTGCCGGCGTATACCGGTATGCTGCGTTTTGATTATGCCAAACATGTGCAAAGAGGGTGAGCCTAAATGTGGTTGGGGTTGTGGTTGAGTATATTCGGCCTGGCGGTGGGGGTTGTTATTGGATTAAATATACCCGTGGCGCTGCCGCAGGCTTACGCCAAGTATCTTTCAATTGCGGCGCTGGCGGCTTTAGATTCAGTGTTCGGCGGTATCCGGGCCAACATGGAGGACAATTTTGACAATGCCATTTTTATCTCGGGTTTCATTAGTAACGTCCTTTTAGCGGCAGGTCTGGCCTATGCTGGTGACAGGCTGGGCATGGATCTTTATCTGGCCGCAGTTGTTGCCTTTGGGGTAAGGCTGTTCCAGAACCTGGCCATTATTCGCCGTTATCTTTTAAAAAAATCATATCATAAAAAGGGAAATACTCACTAATGTGGAATCTTAGGAAAATAAGATGTTTTTAATCGCAATATAGTACAGTAACTGGTCCAGAATAACTGATTAGCCAGGTAATTGACAATATTTGCATTGATTAATAATGAAATTTGTTTTTAGACGGAGGAGGACTAAGACATGCTTGATTTTGATCTTGACCTTGAGCAGTTTGCCAACATTAAGGTCATCGGGGTTGGGGGAGGCGGCAACAACGCGGTAAACCGGATGATTACCTCAGGGCTCAAAGGGGTAGAGTTTATCGCGGTCAATACCGATGCCCAGGCACTATATCTGGCGCAAGCCAACAATAAAATCCAGATCGGCACCAAACTGACGAAAGGACTTGGTTCGGGCGGCAATCCCGAAATTGGCCAGAAGGCTGCGGAGGAAAACCGTGATGAGATACTGCAGGCTTTAAAAGGTTCTGATATGGTCTTTGTCACCGCCGGCATGGGAGGCGGCACAGGCACTGGCGCGGCGCCCGTTGTGGCGGAAGTGGCCAAAGAACTGGGCGCGCTCACGGTGGGAGTGGTAACCAAGCCTTTTACTTTCGAAGGCCGCAAGAGAGCCAACCAGGCCGAGACCGGGATCGAAGACCTCAAGGCCAGGGTGGATACGCTGATCACTATTCCAAACGACCGCCTGCTGCAGGTCATTGATAAACAGACGTCGATTGTTGAAGCCTTTCGTATTGCTGATGACGTCCTGCGCCAGGGTGTCCAGGGCATCTCAGATCTGATCGCCGTGCCCGGTTTAATTAACCTTGACTTTGCTGATGTTAAAACGATCATGAGAGATACAGGTTCGGCTTTAATGGGTATCGGTATCGCCAAAGGAGATAACAGGGCTACCGAGGCAGCCAGGGGCGCTATTTCCAGTCCTTTATTAGAGACTTCCATCGAAGGCGCCAGAGGGGTTCTTTTAAATATAACCGGTGGGACATCTCTGGGGTTATTTGAAGTGAATGAAGCGGCTGATATTATCTTCCAGGCCGCCGACCCGGAAGCAAATATCATTTTCGGGGCGGTTATCGACGAACAAATGGAAGATGAGGTCAGGGTTACAGTGATCGCCACCGGATTTGAAAACAGGGTACAGAAAAAAGAACGACAAAAAACAGAGTTGGAAATCAAGCCCTTTGCCGATATTGATAACCTTGATATCCCGGCTTTTTTGAGAAGGCGATAAAAAACACCCCCTTTCAGAGGGGGTTTTCTATTAGCGGAACGGGGACACACCTCCTTTTGCGGGTATTCCTTTGTGGTAGGAGGTATGTCCCCGATTGAAATGCCGGGAAATGTCTTCTTGACTGTAAATTTAACGTGTTATATATAATGTGTATATTCGTTAGCATCTTGTATATAATCAATGTCCCGTACCAAAGATAAGATAAATAAAACTTCAATGAGAGTCTTAAATGCCCAGCTTTAAAAAAGAATTCAAGCAAAATAATAAAATAAAGGGTTTTTGCATAATGGCAAAAAACTATGCCCTGTATGAGGGAAGCAGAGGTTGTTAACTGTAAAACAGGTCAACAAATGAAACTGTTGATATGTAGAAGGAGGGATTGAATAATGCAGCGGGAAAAAGAATGCCGGCTCATCGATGTGGCTGGCTGTAACCTTACCGAAATGGCCAGTTCAGCCGGTTGAGCGGCAAAAATAGGTCCAAAGGACCTGGCACAGGTACTGTGTCATTTAAACACATTTACGGATCCCAACCTGCTGGTGGGCGCCTCCACTGCTGATGATGCGGCTGTTTACCGCTTGAATGATCAAATTGCCATAGTACAGACAGTAGATTATTTTACGCCGGTGATCGATGACCCCTATACATTTGGCCAGATTACCGCGGCCAATGCTCTGAGTGATATTTATGCAATGGGCGCCAAACCGCTCCTGGTCCTGAATATTGTTGGATTCCCAGTTAAACTGCTGTCAATGGACGTGCTGGTAGAGATCCTGAAAGGCGGGGCAGACAAAGTTAAGGAAGCAGGAGCGATCGTGGCCGGCGGCCACAGCATCGAGGATAACGAGCCCAAATACGGTCTGGCGGTTACAGGCATTGTCCATCCTGATCGGGTCATCACCAATGCGGGGGCTCGACCGGGTGACGCCCTGATTTTAACTAAACCCCTGGGAACGGGCATCATCAACACGGCAGTCAAAGGCAAGCTGGCGGACGATGGGGCGCGCCGGGCGGCCATAAATGTGATGACGGCCCTGAATGACCGGGCGGCACGGGTGATGATCGCCTCAGGCGCCAGCGCCTGTACTGATATCACCGGGTTCGGATTGCTGGGCCATCTTTATGAAATGCTTGCGGCCAGCGGCGTTGGAGGCCGGGTTTTTTTAAAGGATGTACCCGTTCTGGAGCAGGTTCGCTCCCTGGCCTCGATGGGAATTGTGCCGGGAGGAGCGTACCGCAACCTTGAGTATCTAAAAGAATGGCTGCGCTGGGACAATCATATTGATGAGCTGGAGATGTTGATCCTGGCCGATCCGCAAACCTCCGGCGGGCTGCTCATGGCTGTTGCCGCTGACCAGGCGGAGCAAACAGTCAGAGCCCTGGAGGAAGAAGGAGTGACCGGCGTGCGGATCGGGGAAATCATCCAGTCCGATCTGCCGCTGTTACACGTGGAAGAATAAAAAATTTGCGCGGGAGAATTGCAAATTAGATCTGATTACAACACAGGGACCGGCCTTGCCGGTCTCTTTATGTTTGGTGCGGCTGCAGGGGCCAAATTTTGTGGCACTTAAAACCAAAAGCCTGTTGACAAACGTAAAGTGAAGGTTGTACAATAACCCTGTACTAACTGTACTAATTAAATTAATACAGTTAGTACAGAAAGGAGGGGTTTTATGTTTGAACTGGACCTGCGTAGCCGTGCGCCTGTGTATGAACAGCTGGTGGAAAAAATTAAAGAGCTGATCATTAACAATGTGCTCAAACCTGATCAGCAATTACCGGCCGTACGGGTATTGGCAAGTGAACTGACCATTAACCCCAACACCATCCAGAAGGCCTACCGGGCACTGGAACAACGGGGATATATTTATTCTGTTCCCGGCAGGGGCAGTTTTGTTAAGCCTGCTGTTCCTGGTAACAATATGGCCCGGTTGCGGGCTCTGGAAACCGAGCTGGTGAAAACTGTGTCGGAAATGCGCTATCTGGGCGTACCCCCGCAAGAAATCATCACCCGGATCAAAATGCAGTTATCTGAAGATGAAGGAGGCAAGCTGGATGATTGAAATAGAAAGGGTTAACAAGCGTTTCCAGGAAACGGAAGCCTTGAAGGAGGTCAGCCTGTCGGTGAACCGGGGCTCTATTTACGGGCTGGTCGGTTCCAACGGCGCTGGAAAAACGACACTTTTGAAGATCCTGGCCGGTATTTATAGACCGGATTCAGGCCACCTCACGATAGATTCTCAGCCGGTATTTGAAAACCGTTCCATCAAGGCACGTACTATTTTTATTCCAGACGCGCCATATCATTTCCCCAATTTTACCATTCGGGATATGGCTCTTTTTTACGCCCGGATCTATCCCCGGTGGAATCAGGACCGCTTCGAAAAACTCGGGGATGTTTTTAATATCGAAATCAAGCGGCGCATCAGGACACTGTCTAAAGGGATGCAGCGCCAGGCCTCTTTCTGGCTCAGTTTGCCCTTGATGCCGGATGTGATGATTCTGGACGAGCCCCTGGACGGATTGGACCCGGTAATGCGTAAAAAAGTTAAGAACCTGATTATTCAGGATGTGGCAGAAAGAAAAATGACCGTGGTTATATCTTCCCACAACCTGCGTGAACTGGAAGACATCTGCGATTATATCGGCATTTTGCATCAGGGAGAAATGCTGCTGCAAAAGGATTTAGATGATTTAAAAACAGACGTACATAAGGTGCAAATTGCCTTTAGCGGCGAGATACCCCCGGCCCTGCTGCAGGACCTGCCGGCGCTGTATCAGGAAAAAAGGGGCAGTGTGCTGATCTTAATCGTCCGCGGGGCATCTGCAGAAATTATCAGCCGCATGCGGTCTTATCATCCGGCAGTCCTGGACATCCTGCCGCTCACCCTGGAGGAAATATTTATCTACGAAATGGGGGACAGAGGCTATGAAATTAAAAACGTCCTTTATTAATACGGGCATTCTGCTCAATGATTTGAAAAGATTCACCTGGATCGGCGCCGGATACCTCCTGCTGCTGCTTTCAATTGTGCCACTTAAGGTTTTCATGCTGTACAGCCGGGCGCAAGATCTGCAAATTGACACAACGGCGTATTTACGCATATTTCAGTTTGATCATTATGTCCCAACACAAATACTGGTTTTAATCATCGTTCCCGTGCTGACCGGCCTGCTGTTGTTCCGCTACTTACAGGACGGCCGGGCGGCAGATATGGCGCACGCTTTGCCCGTCAGGCGGGAAACTCATTACAATACCCATGTCGCTGCAGGAATTATCTTTCTGTTTGTACCGCTGATCCTGACCGCTCTGGTTTCCTGGGCCCTGGTGGCCGGACTAGGGATCGAAGGAGTAAACGGTACAAATATTCTAACCTGGTTATCAAACAGTTTACTAATTAACCTGCTGTTCTATATCTGCACTGTGGCCGTGGGTATGGTTACCGGCATGACTACCATGCAGGGTGTTTTAAGTTATATTCTGCTGCTCCTGCCCAGCGGGCTGTCCGTACTTTTGCTGCATAACCTGAACCAGTATCTCTACGGTTTCGCTTATGATTACTATTTTTCATCCAAAATAGAATACCTTTCTCCTCTGACCAGGCTTACTGATATCTCCAGAACCCCTTTTCAGCCCGGAGAAATGGCAGTTTACCTGGGTATCAGTATCGTGTTGTATTTTGCAGGCAGAAGTCTTTACTTGCGGCGTAATACTGAAACGGCCGGCAGCGCCATTACTTTCGAGGTGCTGCGCCCTATTTTCAAGTACTCGGTCACCTTTTGCTTTATGTTGCTGCTGGGCAGCTATTTTAACGCAGCTCAAGAAAGTATGGCCTGGACGTATTTCGGTTACTTTATTGGTTCCCTGCTGGCTTATTTCCTGATTGAAATACTCTTGAATAAATCCCTGCAGGTATTTCAGAAGCGCCAGATCAGGGGTTATAGCATCTACGCCCTGGCTATGGTCGTACTGCTGGGTCTGTTTCATTTCGACTGGACCGGTTATGAAAGCAGGCTGCCGGAGATTAGTGAAATAAAAAGCATTTACATGGATAGCTCATTCTTTCCTTTGAACTATCAGCCCGATGTGCCGATTGCACAGGATGTTAACTATGTGTACACACCGGTCAAGGCCATATTTACTGATCAAGACAACATCGCCCGTATTCATGCGTTGCACCGGCAAATAATCGCCAACGGTCCGGATCATAAAGAATCCTCCCTGTCTAAAAGTATGAAGAACGCAGAGCGCATCTGCCTGTCCTATGAACTGGAAAACGGCAGGCGCATCTACCGGCAATATGAGATTCCCATTCCGGATTATGCCGGCAGTTTGAAACTGATTTATGAATCACGGGAATACAAGGAGCTGCATAATGAAATATTCAGCTTCAGTCCGGCCGCAGTTGACTTTATCGATATTACCGGGTACGAGTCAAACAAAAGCTTGCGTCTAATTGACCAGGAATCGATTGCCCAGGCCTTCACCGCCCTGCAGAGCGATATATACAATGAGACCTACGAAGAAATGGTTAACGGCAAACCGCCCTGGGCTCACGTCAATATCCATATAAAAAATGCAAGTGATCACTCTTTCGGCCAGAACTGGGAAAAATCATATGCAAATTTCGAACAATGGCTCAAAGATACCGGGAACTATGAGCGGGCCCGGCTGGTCCCGGGCGCGGACATCACCTGCGCGTTTATAGACAGGGTTCCCGCCATAAACGAAGAGGACTCCGAAAGGCCGCAAAGTAAAACCAGACGACTGGATATTGCAGCCTTAGAAGAAAAACCGGGCATCCTGAAAATTACCGGCCTGGAACAACTGGAGTGGTGTTTAAGTCAATATCATAGAAACAGCGAGGCAGACTATGAAGTATTCTTTGTGTTAAACAACGGCGGGGTTATCTCCGGCTTCCTTGATGAAGCAAACGCCCCCGCTTTTATTCTAGAGCACTTTACGCTGTAAGGGCTCCGGTCACACATAACGACATAACCCCGCAGAAAAGATCCAACCATCATCATCCCATCGGGGACATACCTCCTACCACAAAGGAATACCCCAAAGAGGAGGTGTGTCCCCATTCCTCTGTCTAGTGTCATGTAACGATACGATCTTGCAGAAAGAGGAGGTGTGTCCCCATTCCGTTGTCCTGGCTCTAGATCCTCCCCATTACAGCCCTGAGCACGTCGTCAAAGGGCATAGCCCCAATTTCATCCAGGCAGTTGTCCAGTCTGGTTTTTCTTTTTAACGAACCTTCCAACAATATGTCAACCACTTGATCCCGGTCTATTGAAATCGATTTGACCTCCAGTGTGCCGGCAAGCAACCCCAGGATCACCAGCACTTTTTGGGGAGTAAGGGGCGGTATTATATGCTGTTTTCCTTTCCCACTGCTGCCTCCGGTTTTGCCGTTTGCGGAGAGGATCTTGTGGATGTCCCCTGTTCCCAGACCTAGCTGTGAAGCGATCCGTGCCAACAAGGTATCCAATTCATGTGATGAAAACACAAGATTCCCCCTTTTTGCCAAAGGTGAGAATTAAGTAATCCAGGAGTTAGGGAAATACAACGGGCTCTCCCGGTGTTACTGACGGACCCGAAATTCCCGTAGCGAAGAGTATCGCCAGCACGACAGCAATGGTAAGCAACAGATCGTGTGTTATTTCATCTTTAGTTGGCAATCTGCTCACATCCTTACCAGTATATAGTATATATATTAATTCAATTGCCGGTTGGTGCCCACCATTATCGGGGAATCGGGGACATTCCACTGTCCTGATATCGCACAACGATACCACTACGCTGAAACAGAGGTGTGTCTCATTCCACTGCCTGGCACAATATAAAGGTTTTTGTTGCAAACTGTAATATAAAAAATTCTTTTACAGACAGAACACGACAATTTTTAAGGCCCCGGCAATGTATAATGGGAACAGCGATGTAAATATTTAACCCAATTGTAATAATACACTATTACAGGAAATATAATGGCAGTAAGGCCATTTGTATCCTGTGGCAGTATTTTTTCAGGGGAGCCTGTTATTATGGCGGGATACACTGTTTACCTGGATCAGGTTTTTGTAGGAAACCTGGTGATGAATTACGCCATATTGTGGGCTGCCGCAAAACTCGCACGCATACCGGCCATTAAATGGCGTATTGCTGCCGGGGCAGCGCTGGGGGCGTTTTATGCCCTGGCCTTATTTATACCGGGGAACACTTTTTTATTGTCTGTTTGGTTTAAACTGGCGGCTTCAGTGATCATAGCGGCGGCAGCCTTTGCCCCTCTTAAGCCTAAAAATTTTTTGATCTGTCTGGGCTGTTTTTATTTGACTTCTTTTGCTCTGGGCGGCTTAACTCTTGGTTTAATATTTTTTACTCACTCCGGGCGGGTGGTCAGCCACAATGGTATCGGCACTGTTGTCGCCGAACACTTCTGGCCGGGCATATATTTGGGACTGGCAGCGCTGTGGGGAGCCGGTAAAGGCATCGCCGGCCTGATTAAAAAGGGAACTTTCGACAGCCTCTACAAAATGAATATTATCATAAAATCTGGCGGCGAAAAGGTTAATGCCGAGGCGCTTCTTGATACAGGCAATAGTTTAAAAGACCCTTTGACCAGGCGGCCGGTCATTGTAGTGGAATATGCTGTTTTGAAACCCCTGCTGCCCGGGGAGGCGCAGTTATACTTTGAAAAGGACGGGGAACCTGACGTGTGGGGGTTTTTGGGCTCATTGAGCGGAAACCGCTGGGCAACCCGTTACAGCGCAGTGCCCTTTCAGTCCCTGGGCAACGTTAATGGATTGATGGTTGGTTTCAGGCCGGATGAGGTTTTTATTGAGCGGCACGGCCGGCTGGTCGGGGTGGGGAAGGTTGTCATTGCCATATATCACAAAAAGCTGGATCCCGGCGGAACCTGCCATGCCCTGTTGAGCTCCGAACTGTTGACTCCGGTGTCATAGCCGGTCAAGCTGCATGACATTCATGCCGCTTACACATCGCCAGTTATTAAGCCGGGACATTCCTCATCTACAAAGCCAATCCTCAAACAGAGGTGTGTCCCCATTCCGCTTGGTTCGATTTCAATCGACCAGGTTGCTTCAGCGCCGATCTTGTTGGGATTATGCGGCCAAAAGCAGCGCCTGCGACATTCAGGCGGCCCAGGACGTTTTCAGGATAGGTTATCGTGAGCTGGTTTAAAGGGAGGGCAGATTAATGAAAATGCAACGGTTTATGAAAATGAAATGGACCATCCATCTGGCGCTGCTGCGCATTTTAATATGGCTTGGCTTTCGTCCGGAGGTTTATTATGTCGGAAGCAGCGAAGCCCTCCCGCCACCTTTAACCTCGGACGAGGAGTTGTTCCTGATCGGGAAGCTGGAATCCGGTGACAGTGCGGTCAGGAGTGTTCTTATTGAAAGGAACCTGCGTCTGGTGGTATATATTGCCCGGAAATTTGAAAACACGGGAGTCGGTATTGAGGACCTTGTTTCCATTGGCACCATAGGTTTAATCAAAGCCGTTAATACTTTTGACCCGGCGAAAAAAATCAAGCTGGCTACCTACGCGTCACGCTGTATTGAAAACGAGATCCTGATGTATCTTAGAAGAAACAACAAAACGCGGGCAGAGGTGTCTTTTGATGAGCCCCTCAATATTGACTGGGACGGTAACGAACTGCTTTTGTCAGATGTCCTGGGCACGGAGAATGATATTATTTATAGATTTATTGAAGAAGAGGTTAATAAAAAGCTCCTTTACCTGGCTCTCCAGAAGCTGTCCGGCAGAGAGCGTAAAATCATGGAGCTGCGCTTCGGGCTGGACAGCGGGATGGAGAAAACCCAGAAGGAAGTGGCCGACATGCTGGGAATTTCCCAGTCGTATATTTCCAGGCTGGAAAAAAGAATAATAAAGAGGCTGAAAAAAGAAATCCACCGGATGGAGTAATCGGTGGATGCCTTTTTTTGTCTGTTGGCAGTTATGTATAATAAATTTTTGCCGTGGTAATAATGTCATTGAAACGGCAATTTAAATATATCGGGGAGGGGTGATAGTCCATCCATGCTAGTGAACAAAGTTGAGATCTGCGGTGTCAACACATCAAAACTCCCGGTATTGACAGGAAGCCAGATGCGAGCTTTGTTCGAGTCCATGCAGGAAGGGGATACCACAGCCCGTTCCAAATTAATAAACGGCAACCTGAGGCTGGTACTCAGTGTGATCCAGCGGTTTACCAACAGGGGTGAATATGTGGATGACCTCTTTCAGGTGGGCTGCATCGGCCTGATGAAGTCCATAGATAATTTTGATTTATCACAAAACGTAAAGTTCTCCACCTATGCGGTGCCAATGATCATCGGCGAAATCCGCCGCTACCTGCGGGACAACAATCCCATCCGGGTCAGCCGCTCTCTGCGTGACATCGCTTATAAAGCCTTGCAGGTCAGGGACACGCTGGTAAATAAACACTCACGGGAACCAACTGTCAATGAGATTGCCGGTGAATTGAAAATGCCCAGGGAAGAAGTAGTCTTCGCCCTGGACGCTATTCAGGAACCGATATCACTGTTTGAGCCCATCTACCATGATGGGGGCGACCCTATATTTGTCATGGATCAGATCAGTGATGAAAAAAACCAGGATCTGAACTGGCTGGAAGGGATAGCGATCAAGGACGCTTTAACAAGGCTCAATGACCGTGAAAAACTAATCTTGACCCTTCGTTTTTTCGATGGCAAGACCCAGATGGAAGTAGCGGAGGAAATCGGCATCTCCCAGGCGCAGGTCTCGCGATTGGAAAAGGCAGCGCTGGTTCATATGAGAAAACACATTTAACAAACTATTAAAACATTTTTTAAGACCATATAACATAATTTATTGGCGGCCGGGAAAAAGGCTGCCAATTTTTATGTTCAGAATCCGGAAGCATCTACATATAAATATAAGGAGTATCATGATCTGAATGACCAATTTTTGTAAGAGGATTGGCTGCCGCAAATGTAATGCCTGGCCTGAAGCGCAGCATTATTAGCCGGCAAGGTTGTTTTTAAAGGAGTGTTAGGGATGGTAAAAATATCTGACCTGCGGTCGCGGGAGATCATCAATGTGGTTGACGGGCGGCGGCTCGGCCTGATCAAAGATATTGACATCGATCTGGAACAAGGGCGGATCACCTCGATCATCCTGCCGGGGGTCAGCGGAAAATTTCTTGGCTTTCTCGGCAAGGAAGAGGAAATTATTGTGCCCTGGGAAAAGATTGTTAAAATTGGCGCGGACGTTATATTAGTGGAGATCATCAGCTTTACCGATCCCAAACATGAGTTTAAGATCAACTATTAGTGATCACCCCAAACCTTTCCGGGAAAAGTTTGAAATTGCGAAAAGAATACCAATGAAAAGCCTGGGAGAGTTATCTTGCTCTCCCATTGTTATTTTCACAGGATTTTAGATTTTCAGCTGATTTCAATATATAGTATAATGTTATCTGCAGCAACCACTATATATGTTGTTATTCAAATAAATCCTGGGGAGAGTGAAACGATTATGAGATGCCCCTTTTGCAGGTTTTCTGACAGCCGGGTGCTGGACTCCCGGCCCACTGTGGAAGGTGACTCGATCCGGCGTCGCAGGGAATGCGGGGGGTGCGGCAAGCGGTTTACCACATATGAAAAAGCGGATGAGCCGCTGCTTGTAGTGGTAAAAAAAGACAACCGCAGGGAGCCTTTTGACCGGCAAAAACTACTGCGCGGTTTAATTGTGGCTTGTCAGAAAAGACCGGTTTCTACCGAACGGCTGGAGGCTATCGTCGACAGTATTGAGCGTGACCTGCGTAATCTAATGGAACCTGAGGTGAAGAGCGAGTACATCGGGGAGCTGGTCATGAACCAATTGCGCGATCTTGATGAAGTGTCCTATGTCCGTTTTGCCTCGGTTTACCGCGAATTCAGGGACGCCGAAAGTTTTATGCAGGAATTAAAAGACCTTCTCAGGAGCAGGTAGGCATCTTAAAAGGGGGACCAGAATACCATGTTTACAACAATCAAGAAACGTGACGGCAGGGAGGCGCCGTTCGACGAAACTAAAATCACCGACGCAATATTCAAAGCCGCGCGGGCAGTAGGCGGAGAGGACCGCCAGACTGCTATGGAGTTGACCATTGAGGTGCTGAAGCTTCTCAAGAAGAAATACAACGGAGGACAATTCGGGGTTGAAGACGTACAGGACATCGTCGAGAAAGTGCTTATAGAAGCGGGCCACGCCAGGACCGCGAAAGCGTACATACTTTACCGGGACAAGCGGACAAGAATGCGGGACGCCAAAGGCGAGTTAATGGACGCGGTGGAGGAAATACTGGCGGAAACAAACCGGGAAAACGCCAACATCAGCAATTCTCCATCGGCCAAGATGCTTCAAATCGCCAGCGCAGCCAGCAAGAAGTATTATTTGACGCGGTTGATCCCGGAAGAAATGTCCCAGGCCCACTTAAGGGGCGATATCCATATCCATGATCTCGACTTCTACGGAAAAACGTTAACCTGCCTGCAGATCCCTTTAAATAAGCTGTTGTCCGAAGGGTTCAATACCGGGCACGGGTATATCAGACCGCCGAGGCGGCCGATATCAGCCACGTCACTGGCGGCCATCATCTTGCAGAGCTCCCAGAACGATATGCACGGGGGGCAGTCTTTCGCCTTTTTTGACCGGGACATCGCCCCCTTTGTGGAAGGCGCGTCGGACCATGAAACATACCAGGCGATGGAGGCCCTGATCCATAACCTGAATTCTATGCACAGCAGGGCGGGCGCCCAGGTACCTTTCTCCAGTTTAAATGTGGGGACCGAGACTTCTGAGTCTGCCCGGCGGGTGGTAAAAAACTTGCTGCTGGCCTATGAGGCCGGCCTGGGAAACGGGGAAAACCCTATTTTCCCCAATATCATCTTCAGACTCAAAGAAGGGATTAATTTAAATCCCGGAGATCCTAATTACGACCTTTTTAAACTGGCCATACAGGTGGCCAGCAGGCGGCTGAATCCCACCTTCAGCTTTATGGACTCCTCATTCAACAAGGAATGGGGCAATGAAGTGTCATATATGGGCTGCCGCACCAGGGTGATGGCGAACCGGCGCGGTCCGGCAGTTACCGACCGCAGGGGCAACCTCTCATTTACCACCGTCAACCTGCCCAGGATAGCGATCAAGGCGGAAAGGAACATGGAAGGCTTCTACCGCAAGCTGGGCGATGTAATGGACCTGGCGATCAAGCAGCTTTATCACCGCTACGGAGTCCAATCCAGGCTCAAAGTTAAGGACATGCCTTTTATTATGGGACAGAAACTGTACCAGGAATCGGAGAACCTGGGCCCTGATGATACTATTGGGGAAGCCATTAAACACGGCACTCTCTCCGTGGGTTTCATCGGCCTGGCCGAAGCGCTGACCGCGCTGACCGGGCGGCATCATGGCCAGGATGAGGAGTCACAGGCCCTGGGGCAGGAAATAGTCGGCTTTATGGCCAAAAAGATCAATGAGGCCTGCGAAAACTATGACTTGAATTACACCTTCCTGGCCACTCCCGCAGAGGGGTTATCCGGGAGGTTCGTTAAACTTGACCGCAAGGAATTTGGCCTGATTCCCGGAGTAACTACAAAAGAATATTATACCAACTCCTTCCACATCCCGGTGGATTTCCCCATCAGCATTTTCGATAAGATCAGTTTAGAGGGGCCGTACCATAAATTCTGCAACGCCGGGCACATCAGTTATGTGGAGATGTCGGCGCCCCCGCTGAAAAACCCGGACGCGGTAGAAACCATCATCAGGCACATGCGTGATAGCGACATGGGCTACGGGGGCATCAACTACCCGGTAGACTTCTGTACCAACTGCAACCTGACCGGGGTGATCAACGAAAAGACCTGCCCGCGCTGCGGTTCGGCCAACATCCGCCGGGTGCGCAGGATTACCGGCTACCTCAGTACCACCGATCGCTTTAACGACAGTAAACTTAATGAGCTGAAAGACAGGGTGCCTCATTTATGAGCTGTGAGATGTGAGAAGTAGTGATGTGGGGCGTGAGATGCGGGAGACGGAAAATGTTTAGAAATTTATGATGTTACCGGTTCTGACTACTAAGATAGAGATGTGATGGTTAATGGAGATACGTATTGCCGGTACAGTCAGAGAAAGTGTGGTTGACGGCCCGGGCCTGAGATTTGTAATATTTGCCCAGGGCTGCCGCCACCGCTGTACAGGCTGTCACAATCCCGGCACCTGGGATCCGCTGGGTGGCATCCCGGTTAAAGTTGCGGAGCTGCTGAATCAGATAAAAAATGAAAAACTGATTAAGGGAGTTACCTTTTCCGGCGGAGAACCGTTCCTGCAGGCCGGGCCGCTGGCCCGGCTCGGCCGGCAGGTAAAAGCATTGGGGCTGGACCTAATCACATATACGGGATACACCTGGGAAAAGCTGCTGACTCTCCAGCTTGAGGACCAGGGTATTAAAGAGCTGCTCCTGGTTTCTGACTATGTTGTGGACGGGCCTTTCATCACGGAGGAAAGAGATTTTGAACTCCCCTTCAGAGGTTCCCGCAACCAGAGAATAATCGACGTTAAAAATTCTATCGCGGATGGCAAAGTTGTAGAGTCCGGCTTTTCTTAAAAGAGAGCCGGTTTTTTATGAAAAAAGATTTAAACAATTTGACAGGATTAACAGGATTTAAATCGATTAACTGGATTTAAAAACATTATTAAAGAATAAATAATAAAATTAATTACCTAAAACATATTTTAAAATTTATTTGATTGAATTATTGTTTGAATATATGATTTAAAAAATATTCAATCCTGTAAATCTAAATAATCCTGTAAATCCTGTCGATGTGTTGGGCCTGGAAGCAAAGGGGGGGAGAGAGCTTGACCTGGACACAGGTAATTAATCCCCTTGCGAACCTGGGACTGTCTGCCCTGGTCGCTGCCGTACCGATAATTACCCTGTTTGTGGCCCTGGCCGTACTGCGTTTAAAAGGTCACATATCCGGACTAATCACCCTGACACTGGCCGCGCTGATAGCCTCGCTGGTTTTCACCATGCCAGTGCGTTATGTGCTGCAATCTGCCCTATACGGCGCTCTATACGGCCTTTTTCCCATTGGCTGGATAGTTGTAACCGCTGTGTTTTTGTATAATATTACCGTTAAGACGGGACAGTTTGAGATCATCAAGGATTCCATCGCGACAATTACAGATGACCGCCGCCTGCAGGCCCTTTTAATCGCTTCCTCCTTTGGCGCTTTTATTGAAGGCGCGGCAGGTTTCGGCACCCCTGTGGCGATCACTGCCGCCATGCTGGCGGGGTTGGGCTTTAATCCCCTCTACGCCGCCGGTATCTGTCTGGTGGCAAACGCGGCCCCGGTGGTCTTCGGGGCTGTTGGTACCCCTGTTATTACAGCGGGTGCGGTCACCGGCATTGACCCAATGGTAATCAGCCAGATGGCGGGCCGCCAGCTGCCTTTCCTTTCTATCCTGGAACCGTTTTTACTGGTGATGATTATGGCAGGCTGGAAAGGCACAAGAGAAGTATGGCCCGCCGCCCTGGTGTGCGGCGTTTCCTTCGCGGCCATGTTTTTTATTTCTTCCAACTTTTTAAACCCGATGCTCCCGGCAATTCTGTCTTCAATATTTGCCATTGCCTGCCAGGTGGCTTTTCTGCGTGTCTGGAAACCGAAAAGCGTGTGGCGCTTTAAAGATGAACCGCCAATCAGGCTAAGGGCCAGACGTCACAGCCGCGTCTCAGTATTAAAAGCATGGTCTCCTTTTATTGTTTTAACGCTGCTGATCACCGACTGGGGGCTGAGGCCCGTCAAAGCAATCCTGGATACAGTCAATGTCAAGATAGTTTTTAGCGGTCTGCATAATCTGATTATCACAGATAGTGGTCCGATTGCCGTGATCTATAATTTTAACTGGCTTTCCGCCACCGGGACGTCGATTCTGGCTGCGGCGGTGATCAGCGCTGTCCTGCTCCAAGTTAGTCCTCTGAAATTCCTGACCATCTTTGGGGAGACCCTTAAGACCCTGCGCCCTGCCCTGCTGACAATTGCGTGTGTGGTCGGTTTTGCTTATGTGGCCAATTGGTCCGGGATGACGGTTGCTTTGGGCCGGGCCTTCACTATAACCGGCATGGTTTTTCCCTTTGTTTCCGCCTTCCTGGGCTGGGTGGGAGTGTTTGTAACCGGCAGCGATACGTCTTCCAATGCTCTTTTTTGCAACATGCAAAAGGTAACAGCCGAGTCAATGGGCATAAACCCGGTTCTTACTGTTACAACCAACGCCACCGGCGGGGTGGCCGGCAAGATGATCTCCCCCCAGAGCATTGTTGTCGGCACTTCGTCTACCGGCCTGGCCGGCCGTGAGGGGGATCTGTTCCGTTTTACGCTGCCATACAGCCTCTTGATCACTATATATATAGGAATTATCGCCCTTGTCCAGGCCTATATTTGTCCCTGGATTATACCGGCGGCCACCGCGCCTGCTGACGCTTCGCCCCAGGCCGGAGCGGGGGTTGCAGGCGCCGCCGTTCTGATCCTCACAGCCTTGGCTGTACTGGCCCTGGGCGCCGTTACGCGCCGGGTTAAAACTGAGACATGAGATCTGAGAAATGAGAAGCGGGACAGCGGCCTTACAGATTACTTTAAAAAATCCGCAGATAGAAAACCAGTGATGATTTCAAACACATAGTGATGGTGTATCACCAAAAAACCCTAAGCCTTGTTACCCTGTTCGCTTATTTAAGCAGATCTACAGCCGGTTTCTCAGAAAACGGCTTCTTCTTTTTCTCGGAGGAACAATTCAAATTAAAAAGACATAAAATGAAAAAAAGGTTTGTAATTTTCCAAGAAAGGGAGGGAAAAAGATGGCAACCTATACGGTTCAGACCGGGGACACTCTATTTGCAATTGCCCAGCGTTTCGACACCACTGTGGAGGCCCTGGTCCAGGCAAATAATATTGCCGATCCCAATGTTATATTTGTCGGCCAGGTGCTTACTATTCCCGGGAACGGGGATAACGATGAAGAAAACGGAGATAACGGTGAAGAGAACGGAGATACGGGCGGCGGCCGGGAGAATGAAGTTAGCCGCCGTATCGGCAACCTTTTGTACACTATTTTTACCGACCAAAGGACTTACGGCAGGGGAGAAAGCGTGGTAATCACCCTGATCAAAGCAAACACAAGCAACAGGAATGTTTCTCTCCGTTACCGGACTGCCCAGCGTTTCGAGTTTCTGGCCAGGCGCGGCCCGAACCAGGGGATAGTCTGGCGCTGGTCGCGGGGACGGTTTTTTGCCCAGCAAGCCTCCACTGTAGTCCTGAGGCCGGGGGAACGCCAGGTTTTTAGAGTTGTATGGAACCAGAGAAATAATCAAGGGGAGCAGGTCGCGCCCGGGCAAATCACCATTGAAGGTTTTAATGTTGCCGAAGAATTAGCAAACCGGGGGATTTCCACTACTATCAGGGTCAGAACAACCGCCCCCACCCCAACGCCGAGACCAACACCGAGACCGACGCCCAGGCCAACACCGAGACCGACACCGACGCCGAGACCGACAGCCTGCCCCGATATCAATATCCTGGAAAACTCCGATTTTGAGAGATGGCCGAGACCCCAGTCGGCGCCGCCCGGTTGGAGCGCCAGCAACGTGTCCCGCTCAACAAGCTCCCGTACCGGTAATTATGCCGCTGAACTGGGAACAGTCCGCAGATCAAGAGCCGTACTGTCACAGAGGACTGATATCGAAGCGGGGAGGATCTATGACCTGATTTGGTGGGCCAGGGAAAATGTCCAGGCCGGCCGCACCGGCAGATTTGTTCTGTTTGTCGAGATACTCTATTACAACAACGCCGGCGCCTTCGTGGGCAGAACTGAACCCAGGTACTCCCAGGAAAACATACCGAATAACAGGTACCAGAGATACAGCCTGTCAACCGGCCGTGTGCCTGCCGGGGCGCGGACGGCGGAAGTGAGGTTTACCTTTGAGCCGGGCGCCGGCAATAACAACAGTGTCAATATTGATAATGTGGAGCTGCGCTGCCGCTTCTAATCAAAGGTAAGCGGAACGTGATCACAAGGGGTAGTTTGCTGACAGTGCAGGGCCGGATAGATCCGGCCTGTTTTTTTCTGCCCGGGTGCGGGCCGCCCTCATTTCGAGATGTCGATTTTTAAACAATTCTTCACCGATTATATTGTCGGGCTAAGCACAAAAAAAGAGGGATTTGCATCATTCAGACGGAATTGTTTTACTAAAAAGCGCAAGTAGGGGGTCTATTAATGCATCTGCAATTTTTGGGGGCAGCCGAAATTGTGACCGGCTCCTGTTTTCTTTTGGAGGCCGCAAATACACGGATTATGGTCGATTGCGGCATGTATCAGGGCAGGAAAGAAATAAGAGAGCATAATTACCAGAGTTTTAGGGTTCCGCCGCGCAGCGTGGATTATGTCTTGTTGACACACGCTCACATAGATCACAGCGGTTTGATTCCCAAGTTATGCAAGCATGGTTTTAAAGGTAAAGTTTATGCCACTGCGCCCACCGTTGAACTTTGTGAAGTGTTGCTGCCTGACAGCGCTTACATCCAAGAGATGGAGGTTGAGCGGAAAAACCGCAAGAACCGCCGGGCCGGCAGAAGCCTCATCGAACCAATTTATACAATTAACGACGCCTATGAAGCCCTGTCCTATTTTGAGGTTGTCAGCTATGACGAAATAATCCAGCTGACACCCGATATAAGAATGCGTTTCGTAGACGCGGGCCATATTCTCGGGTCGGCTATGGTTGAAATATGCGTCCGTGAGAACGGTTCAGATACCAAGCTGGTGTTTTCCGGCGATATCGGCAATAAGGACCGGCCTATTGTCAAAGATCCATCAACTATAGATGAAGCAGATTACGTGATCATGGAGTCAACTTATGGCGCGCGCCTGCACAACTCGGAAGAAGAAATAGAGTCATTACACGGCATTATCTGGGAAACCTATAATAAAGGGGGCAACCTGGTCATTCCCGCCTTTGCGGTTGAGCGTACCCAGGACCTTCTTTTTCACTTGTATTTGTTGATGAAGGAGAAAAGGATGCCGGATATGCCGATATATATCGACAGCCCGCTGGCCACGGCTGCCACCGAAGTATTCTGGAGACACCATGACTTCTTTGACGAGGAAGCAGCCTGCCTGATTCATAAAGGTGAGGATCCCCATCAGATCCCAGGTATTGAATTCACCAAAACCGCTGAGGAATCAAAACTTCTGAACCAGGCGGACAGGACGATCATCATCTCCGCCAGCGGTATGTGTGAAGCCGGCCGGATCAGGCACCATCTTAAATACAACTTGTGGCGGCCGGAAAGCACGGTGCTGTTTGTCGGTTATCAGGCGGAGGGCAGTTTGGGCCGGCAGATCCTGGACGGCCAGGAAACAGTCCGTATATTTGGTGATGATATCGCGGTAAAAGCGGACATAAAACTTATTGAGGGCTATTCATCCCATGCCGACCAGGCGGGACTGGTTGAATGGGTGAACAACTTCAGGAAGCCGCTGCGGGAAATCTTTGTAGTCCACGGTGAACCGGAGGCAGCGACGGCCCTGGCGGATCTGCTGCGAGCAGAGCATGGTTTGCAAGTAACGGTACCGGTGCTGGATCAGGTTGTGGAACTGCTGCCGGAAGGCGCCATAGCTGCGCCGGAAGACAACATCAAAACATTATACGATTCTATCGCCACCAAACTGCAGGGACTGCTGGCATCAGGCCTTAACAATGAAACCCGGTGGGATATCCTCAGGGGGCTTACTGATCTTGATAACATTATTAACAAAGCCAAGTAAACCAGTGAGAGGAGAGGAATCAGAGAATTGTATGCAATCGCTCCAAAAGGTGAGTTAACATTTTTTTCGTTTACGCACCTGGAGTCGTCCGGCCTGGTCACTCATGGTTTCACCACCCGTAAAGGGGGCGTCAGCACAGGGTTTTACCACAGCCTCAACACCTCCTTTCATGTGGGAGATGATCATGACCAGGTACGGGTAAACAGAGACCTGGCCTGCCGGTCACTGGGCATAAATCCCCGCCATTTGGTAGCCGGCCGGCAAGTGCATAGCGATGGGATCAAATTGGTAGAAGAAAGTGATCTGGGCCGGGGCGCCCTTGCTTATGATGATTCGCTGCCGGATACTGACGCCCTGATCACAGGGTGGCGCGGCGTGCCCCTTTCCAGCTATTATGCAGACTGTGTGCCAATATTTTTCCTTGACCCGGTGCGGCAGGTGGTGGCGCTGGCCCATGCCGGTTGGAAAGGCACGGCCCTTAAAATCGGACTAAAAGTAATAGAAAGAATGACTGAGTCTTTCGGTACCGACCCGCGCCATTGTCTGGCGGGTATAGGCCCTTCCATCGGTCCCTGCTGTTATGAAGTAGATGAACCTGTGATGAGCCGGTTCCGGGATGCTTTTCACTGCGGCCGTGAGCTGGCGGCAAAGGTAACGGCAGGCAAGTGGAGGCTCAATTTATGGGAGGCCAACAGGCGGGTCCTGCTTGAGGCAGGTCTTAACCCTGTAAATATATTAACAGCACGTTTATGCACATCATGCCATCGTGATTTGTTTTTCTCCTACCGCGCTGAGAAAGGCAGGACCGGGCGGATGGCGTCTCTGATAATGTTGAAATAGTTGTCATGTGAAAGGAAGATCAGGATGTCCAAAATACTCGTGGTGGAAGATGAGAAGAATATACTGGAACTGGTCCGTTTCAACCTGGAAAGGGCAGGCTTTGAGGTAATAGCCACCCCTGATGGCGCCCGGGGTCTGGAAATGGCCCGGGAAGAGCTGCCGGACTTAATCATTCTGGACGTAATGCTGCCGGGTATGAACGGTTTCGAGGTATGCCGGGAGCTGCAGCATGATTCAGCTACCAGGTTCATTCCAGTGATTTTCTTAAGCGCCAGGGCCGGGGAACTTGACCGGGTCCTGGGGCTGGAAATGGGCGCCGACGATTACATAGTAAAACCCTTCAGCCCCCGGGAGCTTGTGGCCAGAGTCAAAGCGCGGCTGCGCAGGTCTGTCCAGGTTGATAACCGGGCAGAAGAAAAGTTTGCCGGTAAAATTATGGAAATTGGCCAGCTGGTTATAGATGAGGAAAAACACGCCGTTTATTCAAATGGCGTTAAGCAGGACCTGACCCAGAAGGAATTTGAGCTTTTGTGCTACTTGGCGCGGCGCCGGGGTAAAGTATTCACACGGGAACAGCTGCTGGAACGGGTTTGGGGCTACGATAATCCAGTTGATTCCCGTACTGTTGATGTGCACATACGGCACATCAGGCAGAAACTGGCGCCGGAACCGGGAGTCTTCGAGCTTATAGAAACTGTGCGCGGGGTCGGTTACCGCTTTAAGGAGGACATCTAATGCTCTTTAGAATTCTCAGGAATATCGGCTGGAGGCCGGTTGCCAGTTATTTTTTTCTGTTTGTTGTATTTATAGGCCTGGCCAAGCTTTATTATTTTAACTTAATCAGCCTCTGGTTTTTTGTAATCATATCGTTTTTTTGCAGCCTGGTACTGGCCTGGATTTTATATAGCAGTTTAATAAACCCGTTAAGAGAAGTTACTTCTATAGCGCAAAGTGTGGCCGGCGAGAACTTTGAACAGTATATGCCCGACTACCCGCAAAATGAAATAGGTGATCTGGCCCGTTCAATCAATTGTATGGCCAAGCGTTTAAAAAAAATAACTGACCGCCTCAATGCGGAGAAGGGCAGGCTGCAGGCTATTGTCAACAGCATGTCCGACGGCGTAATCATAATAGACAGTTGGGGACGTGTGATTTTACTCAACTCAGTGGTGGAAGGACTATTTAGAATTACAAATGAAGCCAGTAAAGGGAGAAATATATTCAGGGTCATTCGTGATTCTAATCTGGAAAAAATGCTGCACGAGTCACTGGAGACAGGCAAATCGATCAAGAAGAGGATCCAGTTGTCAGCGCCTGATCGCCGGGTATTTCTATTCCATGTGATTCCTACTAATACAGATGGGGATGCCAGTGAAGTAGTCGCAATATTAAAAAACGTGACTGAAAAGAAAAAATATGAGGAAATGCGCAGTGAGTTTGTGGCCAATGTCTCTCATGAGCTGAGGACCCCTCTGACATCAATCAGGGGTTTTGCGGAAACTTTATTGGATGGAGGGTGCGAGGACCTGGCTGATGCCAGGAAATTTCTTTTGATTATTAACAAGGAAGCGGAAAGGCTTTCACGGTTAATTGACGATTTGCTGCGCCTCTCAAAAATAGAAGAAGATCGGTTTGTACCAAACCTTGAGGCGTATGATATTAAGGACCAGATCAAACTCACTTCTGAGATCATGCACGCTAAGGCAGAGGAAAAGAACCTGACCATAGACCTGGACACACCGGGAACCCTGCCGCTTGTACACGCTGATCCCGATATGATCAGGCAGGTGCTCCTGAACCTGATCGACAATGCGATAAATTATACCCAGGCGGGAGGGGTTATCCGCATCAGCGCCGGAATTGAAAATGGCTTTATGAAGGTTGATGTGCAGGATAACGGCATTGGTCTTCCACCGGAAAACGTGGCCCGTTTATTTGAGCGCTTTTACAGGGTTGATAAAGCCCGTTCCAGGGATCTTGGCGGCACCGGGCTGGGTCTTTCAATCGTAAAACATATTATTGAGGTCCATAAAGGCCGGGTCCAGGTTGAAAGCAAGGTTGGCAAGGGGAGCACTTTTTCGTTCCTGCTGCCGCTGGCAGAAAACGAAACGGGCCACCAGTGATTGAAAATGCAAATGACATGTATTTATAAAAAAAAAGCAGGAAGAGACAGATCCACGCAGGATTTAGATCCCACGCTGTCGAAATGAATCCCATTTGAGGGCAAATCTTGGGTTTATATAAAATGAGAAATGATAACGGTTCACTCATACCTTTACCGAAGAAAAAACGATCCAGGCCGAAAAAACATTTTAATAATTATTTTTTGGCCGCTATTATACTAATCATTATTATTATTTTGAGCAGGCACTTTCTTGTTTCCACGATGGCAAAAGTACGTATTCTCTCAATGGAGACAACCAGCCAGACAACAACCCTGGATGGGATCCTGATTAAAGAAGAGATAGTGGTTAAATCGCCGTCTAACGGCAGGCTCCGCCTGGCTCTGCCGGACGGCGAACGTCTGGAAATGGGGGCTAAGGCGGCTGAAGTAATTTCTTCGGAACAGGATATCGGTGAAATAACATTTGACATATACACTGACACCACCGGTATTTTATGCACCCACCTGGACGGTTATGAAAGTATCCTGGCCCCTGCAAACATTGGGGTATTGGAAATGCCGGCAATAGAAAAAATAGATAATCAGCCCATCTCTGATGGAGCTAAAGTTGATAAAGGGCAGCCTGTTTTTAAAATTATTGAAAACCTTGCTCCTGTATACATATACGGTACTATGCCAAAATCAGCTTTTGCCGGCAGTTATTGGGATGGACTTGAAACTCTGCCGGCTTCCTGGGAAAATTTCGATTTCAGCATAAAGCGCGGCCAACTAAACATCACATCTGACAACGTGGAAGGTACATTCCTGCTGGCAGGCTTTCCTGAACAAATAATTCATCACCGCAGGGTGACTATTAACGTAACAACCAGGGCGCTTAAAGGTCTTTTGGCGCCGGAGCAAGCGATTGTCTATCATGATGATCAACCCGGTATCTACCTTGTCGTAAAGAAAAAAGCGGTGTGGACGCCTGTAGAGATAGAGGGGGCGCTGTCCGGGAGAGTTGCCATGTCCGGAGACGGGGTCAACGAGGGCAGCAGTTTTGTCAGCAATCCCGTTTTGGTCAGGGAAGGATGGTTAGTAGAATAAAGGTGTGTAAATAATTGTGAGATTAAAGGAAAATCTGGACCGGGTTCGAAAACGGATCAGTGCCGCGGCTCTGCGCGCCGGCCGCAACCCGGCAGATGTTAAACTGGTGGCGGTAACCAAGACAATCCCTGTGGAAATAATCAGCGAAACCTTGAATCTGGGGGTATTTAGCCTGGGAGAAAACAGGGTACAGGAGTTTTTGCGCAAACAGCCTGTGCTGCCCCAGGATCTAGAATGGCATTTTATCGGACATTTGCAGACTAATAAAGTTAAAAAGATTATTGACAAAGTCAGTTTAATCCATTCCCTTGACCGCTGGCCCCTGGCCGTGGCCATCAGCCAGGCTGCCTGTAAGGCCGGAGTCACCGCGCGGGCCCTTATTCAGGTTAATGTTGCCGGGGAAGCTGCCAAATACGGTCTTTCCCCGGCGGAGGCCGAGGATTTTGCGCAGGCTGCTGTGGCCCTGCCCGGACTAGAACTGTGCGGCTTAATGACTATTGCTCCGTTGTGTGATGATCCGGATGAGGTCCGTTATGTTTTCCGGCAGGCAGCAGAGTTGGCCCGGCAGATTAAAGACAATATTCAGGGTATAAATATGGACATTCTCTCTATGGGCATGACGGGAGACTTTGAAGTCGCCTTGGAGGAAGGCGCAAATCTAGTCAGGATTGGCACTGCGTTATTCGGTACCCGTAATTATTAAAATTTTAAAAATAACCAATAAATAACTTAAATAGATAACTTAAAAACTTTAATTAAGGAGGTCTGGCGTTAATGAAGATTGTAGATAAAGTGCTTAATTTCATGGGTTTTGAAGACGAAGATTTATTAGAAGAAGAAAAAAATCTCCGGGAAGAACCACGTGAAGGGCAGCCCGTGATGAAGAAAAAAGAGAAGGGCACGGTTATCAGTATGCATGCCCAGCGCCAGGTGCGGGTTGTTGTTGTGGAGCCGAGATCTTTTGAGGAAGTAAAAGGAATCACCGACAACATCAAGAACAGGCGGCCGGTTATTGTTAACCTGGAACAGGCTGATGCTAATCTCGCCCAACGGGTAGTTGACTTTATTAGTGGAGCGACATATGCTTTAAACGGCAGTATGCAAAAGGTCGGCAGCGGTATTTTTCTCTTTGTCCCTAATCACATGGACATCTCCAGCGACTATAATGATCAGAACAAAGAAAAGACTATGTTTGCCAATGTGCGTTTTTAACACTGTCATAAGGTAAGGTGGTCAATAATATGCCTTTAAATGGCAAGATAATAGGATTTATAGGCGGGGGAGCTATGGGTGAGGCGCTTGTTTCCGGCCTATTCCGCGCCGGCCTGGTAGCGCCGTCCCAGGTTTACATCAGTGATACCAGTGAACAGCGTCGTGAACAGCTCGGACAAAAACTGGGTGTCAACACCACAGCTGATAACTGTACCGTCACCAGGAAAGCCGATATCATAATTATCTCAGTGAAGCCATATGTGGCCGCTTCAGTTTTAAAGGAAATAGCGGCTGTGGCCAGGCCGGAACAGATTTACATATCTATAGCCGCCGGCGTTACAATAAGCCAGATTGAGTCCTGTCTGGCAGGTACCATACCGGTAGTTCGGGTCATGCCGAACACGCCCTGCCTGGTCGGAGAGGGCGCCAGCGCAATAAGCGCCGGCAGGTATGCCGGAGAGGAAAGTATAAAGGTTGCTATGGCTGTTTTCAACGCGTCAGGAAAAGCAGTAGAAGTACCTGAATCGCTCCTTGACTGCGTGACAGGTTTGAGCGGCAGCGGGCCAGCCTATATGTACCTGGTTTTGGAAAGCCTGATCGACGGCGCCGTCCGTCTGGGACTACCGGGTGATTTAGCCAGGGAATTGGCGGCCCAGACCATGCTGGGCGCCGCAAAAATGGTCCTGGAAACAGCAGAGCATCCCGCTAAATTAAAAAATATGGTCACCACTCCTGGCGGGACTACGGCGGCAGGGTTATTCGCCCTGGAGGAAGGCGCCCTGCGGTCGGTTTTGATGAAGGCTGTCGCCGAGGCGACCCGGCGCTCCCAGGAGATGTCAGGATAAATATCATTAGTGTGGGGGTTATTTATGGGTTTTACAATAATCAGGGTTGTTAATGTGGCCTTTGAGGTTTATTCCATTATTTTACTGGCCCGGATCTTGTTGTCATGGATCAGGCACAACCCTTACCAGCCAGTTATTCGTTTTATCTATGAGACTACTGAACCATATTTGCGTATTTTCAGGCGGATAATCCCGCCTTTTAGCCAGATTGATTTCTCTCCGATTGTCGCTTTTTTTGTTTTGTATATTATTGAAAGAATTGTTGTCAATATTTTAGTTTTAATTTTTTATTAAATAGCAATTCTTGAGCCCGAGGTGAAAAATCAGTGCTGACGCCGCTGGACATTCAGAAAAAAGAATTTCGCCGCGCATGGCGTGGTTACTGCGAAGAAGAAGTCAATACTTTTTTAGACCAGGTCGCCCAGGAATTTGAACACCTGATCCGGGAAAACCAGGAACTGAGAGAGAAAGTTGTCCAGACTGAACAAAGTGTCGCCCATTACCGGGAGATGGAGGAAGCAATCAAGAAGACCCTGGTAATGGCTCGGAAAAACACGGATGATCTACGGCAAAACGCTGAAAATGAAGCAAGTATTCTTCTTGACCGGAGCCGGGTAGAAGCGGACCAGTTAGCGCGTGAAGCTGAGCAGGAAGCGGAAGGACTGCTCCGGGAAGCTGAAAAGCGTGTCTCTGAAATGACCTTTGAATATGAACGGATCAAAATGGAAGCCCATATTTTTAAGGTCCGCCTCAGGTCTTTCCTGGAGTCACAGATCAAAATTTTAGACCAGGCGGAGGAACTGCCGGGCGAAGAAGACCTGGCAGAGGCGGTCTCCTGATCCGGTTTATACAGAAAGTAAAAGAAGGTAGTTCCTCGACCCAGGCGGGATCGGGAATTTTTTTTAGGTTTAGTCGGGAGGTATTTCAGGTGGAGTGTGTTTTTCAAAACAGCTGGTTTTGTTCTGTAAACAATACAGATGGGGGCGCTGAATCCAGCTTAGAAAAATGATTAATCATAAAAGTTTTTACAATATTGAAGTTGGAGGATAAAGGTTGCTTCAGATCAGAGAAGTAAATGGAGACGTGTTGTTCAAGGTGAGGGTGATGCCCCGCTCGTCAAAGGAATGTATTGTGGGGGTTTACGAGGACGCCCTCAAGATCAGGCTGACCGCTGCTCCTTTAGAGGGCAAGGCCAACGAAGCCTGCCGGGCGTTTTTAGCCAAAACCTTAGGCGTGCCCCGTTCCCAGGTGGAAATCGTCAGCGGCCATACCAGCCGCAATAAAGTAATCAAGGTGTCTGGCTTGAGCGCCGGGCATACCTTAAAGGCTTTGCTGCCATAAGGCAGCAGGGCTGCGGCGCGATTAACAGGCGCTAAAGGTAAATATTACCGGCCGGACCCGGGTTTAGTTGACTACCTTATGGCTTTTTTATATAATAATGCATGTCAGCACATAACGTAAAGTCCTATGAGCGGGAAGAGTAAAGGGATTTTGTCCGTATAGAGAGCCCGGGCAGGCTGGAAACCGGGTACGGGCAGACCATTGAAAATCACCTGTGAGGCGCCTGCTGAAATTCAATGGAAAATTAAGACAGGCCGGTTTGCCGCCGATATCCGGCAGTTGGAGTGGTTAAGACCCGGATTGCGCTTGTGGCGCTGTGCCGGGCTGCAGTTAGGGTGGTACCGCGGGCAGCAATCCCGTCCCTTGAGGGACGGGTTTTATTCATGTTAGGGAATTATCCCCATACCTATTATGAGAGGTGTTTGATATGGATTACGGCAAAACCTTAAATTTACCCAAGACCAATTTCCCGATGCGGGCGAACCTGCCGGAAAGAGAATTGGAGTTTCTGAAATTCTGGGAAGAGACTGATGTTTACAGCAAGGTTCAGGAAAAGAACCGCGGCCGGCAAAAGTTCATTCTACACGACGGGCCGCCTTACGCCAACGGGCATATTCACCTGGGTCACGTTTTAAATAAAGTATTAAAAGATATCGTGGTAAAGTATCACTCCATGTCAGGTTATGACGCGCCTTATGTGCCGGGCTGGGATACCCACGGCCTGCCCATTGAACAGCAGGCGATTAAGACTTTTGGCATCAACCGCCACGAGATCAACCTGGTGGAGTTTAGAAACAAATGTAAAGACTTTGCCCTGAAGTTTGTTGATATTCAGCGGGAGGAATTTAAAAGGCTGGGTGTCAGAGGCCAATGGGATAAACCCTACCTGACCCTGATGCCCCATTTCGAAGCGCGCCAGATTGGCGTTTTCGGAGAAATGGCCAAAAGGGGCTATATCTATAAAGGCCTGAAACCTGTTTACTGGTGCGCCACCTGCGAAACGGCGCTGGCTGAGGCGGAAGTGGAGTACGGAGACAAAAAGTCCGCATCCATATATGTACGGTTTCCCATCAGAAACGGCAGGGGCATCCTGCCTGAGTCAGACACTTACCTGGTGATCTGGACAACCACGCCCTGGACCCTGCCGGCCAACATGGCCATCTGCCTGCACCCGGAGTACAACTATGTTTTAGTCCAAGCCGGGAAAGAAAAGTACCTGGTAGCGGAAGATTTAAAGGATAGTTTCCTGGAAAACGTAGGTATAGAAAGTACAGAAGTAGTGGGAGAGTTTAAAGGCGCCGAACTGGAACTAATCGAGTGCGGCCACCCCTTTGTGGATAGGGTTTCACTGGTAATCCTGGGCGAGCATGTCACTCTTGACCAGGGTACCGGCTGTGTGCACACTGCCCCGGGCCACGGCCTGGAAGACTTTGTTGTGAGCCAGGAGTACGATCTGCCTGTGCTGTCTCCGGTTAATGCCAGGGGCATTTTTACCGAAGAAGGCGGTATTTTCGCCGGTCAATTTTACCTGGACGCCAACACCGGTGTGCTCGAAGAACTGACCTCCCGGGGCCACTTAATGCATCAATCTACGATCATGCACCAGTATCCCCACTGCTGGCGCTGCAAAAAGCCTGTTTTTTTCCGGGCCACCGAGCAGTGGTTTGCCTCCATTGACGGATTCCGCCAGGCTACCCTTGAGGCCATCCGCACCGTGCGCTGGATTCCCAGTTGGGGTGAAGAGCGCATCTACAACATGGTGGCGGGCCGCGGTGACTGGTGTATTTCCCGCCAGCGCACCTGGGGGGTGCCTATACCCATATTTTATTGCAATGACTGCGGCAAAGAATTAATAAATGACGAGACTATCACCCACCTGCAGGACCTGTTCCGGCAGCATGGATCTGATGTCTGGTTTGCCAGGGCCGCCGCAGAGCTGCTGCCGCCGGGTACCAAATGCGGCTGCGGCTGCAGCGAGTTTACCAAAGAGACGGATATCATGGATGTTTGGTTTGATTCCGGCACCAGTCACTTTGGGGTACTGGACGAACCATCTGTCTGGCCGGATCTGCGCCGGCCGGCGGATCTTTACTTGGAAGGAAGCGACCAACACCGGGGCTGGTTTAACTCTTCTCTTTCCACCTCGGTGGCGGTATCCGGCCAGGCGCCTTACCGGGCGGTGCTGACCCACGGTTTTGTGGTTGACGAACAGGGCCGCAAGCAGTCAAAATCACTGGGCAACGTTGTGGATCCGGCTAAGGTGATCAAGCAGATGGGCGCCGACATCCTGCGCCTCTGGGTCAGTTCAGCCGACTACCGCAGCGACCTGGCCGCCTCGCCCGGTATTCTAAAACAGCTCACTGAGGCTTACCGTAAAATTAGAAACACCTGCCGCTTCCTGCTGGGTAACCTTTATGATTTTGACCCGGCCAGAGATAGAATTGATTATAATAAGTTGCTGGAAATAGACCGCTGGGCCCTGCTCAGGCTGCAGAAACTAATCCAAAAGGTGACCGGGGGATACCGGGATTATGAATACCATGTGGTTTACCACGCCATCCACGGCTTCTGCACTATCGACATGAGTTCTCTGTACCTGGATATCATCAAAGACCGGCTCTATACCATGCCAGCTGCTTCAAAAGAGCGCCGGGCCGCCCAGACGGTTATGTATGAAATTCTATCAGCGCTGGTACGCCTGCTGGCGCCGGTTCTTACCTTCACAACTGAGGAAATCTGGCGCCATATGCCCGGCGACACTGGACTGATCAGTGTGCAGCTGGCCGAGATGCCGGAGGTGGTGGAAGAGTATATAGATGTTGATCTGGAGGAAAAATGGGAACGGCTGCTGGCTGTACGGGGCGAAGTGACCAAAGTACTGGAGTCAGCCCGCCGGGACAAGGTGATCGGCAACTCCTTGGAGGCTGCGGTTGAACTGTACCTGGGTAAAGAACTGCGCAGTTTCCTGGAACCACTGGCGGGCGACCTGCCTGTTTTCTTCATTGTTTCGGGGGTGACCCTGGCTGCTCTGGCAGACGCTCCCGCGGCAGCGCAGGCCAATGACACCATCCCCGAACTGCTGATTGCGGTAGGGCCTGCCGGCGGCGATAAGTGTGAACGCTGCTGGATGTATCACGCGGGAGTCGGCGCGGACGCGGAGCATAAAACCCTGTGCCCCCGCTGCGCGGGAGTAATGAAAGAGATATAGAAGGAGACCATAATTGATGGAAATCAAGATACTCAGCTCGGGCTGCTGGCGCAGTAAGGACCTGGCCAAGCGGGTAGAAGAGGTCGTAGCCGGCCTGGACAGGGATATCCAGGTTGATATAGTAGAAGATATGGAAGAAATTTTAAAGTTCAATATTTTGAGAACACCGGGTCTGGTGGTTGAAGGAAAGCTTTTATCATCCGGCAAAGTCCCTTCCAAGAGCCAAATAAAAAAATGGATCCAGGACCTGCCGGCAGAATAATTTCTGTTAGGCCCCTGTGGCAATATCTGGTAGAATAGTTATGGTGATAACAAATGTTCCTTTCAATAATTATGGCGGTTCTGTTAGCAGACCAGGGCGCTAAAGCCGCGGTGCGGCTATTAATGTACCAGGGTGAATCAATTCCTGTGCTGCCCTCTGTTTTTCATCTGACCTATATCATGAACCCGGGCGCCGCCTTTGGCATCCTGCCCAACCAGAACGTCCTGTTTATTATCACGGCTGTTCTGCTCATAATCGGGGCTCTGGCCGGTTACAGGAAACTGCCTGCGGGCAGGAATATATTGAGAATTGGCCTGGCCCTGGTCCTGGGCGGCGCCCTGGGCAACCTGCTGGACCGGCTGCGCTTTGGCAAAGTTGTTGATTTTCTGGATTTTCGCATCTGGCCGGTGTTTAACCTGGCTGATACGGCAATCTTCATCGGGGTTTGCCTGTTGGCCTGGGAACTGCTGAAAGACAGCGGGAAATCAGATAAAGGCTGTGAACGCTAGTGGCGCCGGTAAATTATTATCAGGTCAGGGAGGCTGACACAGGGAAAAGGCTGGATGTTTTCCTGGCCGGCGAGGCGGAGGACTATACCCGCTCGCATATCCAGAGACTGGTCGGGGCAGAACTGGCCACCATAAACGGTGTTATCCTCCGGGCCAGTTATAAGGTAAAGCAGGGGGATTTGATCAGGCTGGAGATCCCGGAACCGGCGGGAGTGGAAGCCCGGGCGGAAAACATCCCTCTTGATATATACTACGAGGATAATGATCTGATCGTGATCAATAAGCCCCGGGGCATGGTGGTTCATCCCGCCGCCGGCAATTATTCCGGTACTGTGGTGAACGCCCTGCTGTATCACTGCCGCGATCTTTCCGGGATCAACGGGGTGCTGCGCCCGGGGATAGTGCACCGTCTGGATAAGGATACATCCGGCCTGCTCATGGTGGCGAAAAACGACGCCGCCCATGTGAGCCTGGCCGGGCAGCTCAAAGAACGCTCCATTGTCCGGATCTACCTGGCGCTGGTACATGGGAAGGTGAAGGAAGCGTCCGGCGTGATCGACGCGCCTATCGGGCGTGACCCCAAAAACAGGCAGAAAATGGCTGTGGTCCACAAAAACTCGAGGCCTGCGGTGACCAATTACCAGGTGCAAAGCCGTTATACCGGGTATACCTGCCTGCGGCTGAAGTTGGAAACCGGACGTACCCATCAAATCAGGGTCCACCTGGCTTTTATCGGCCACCCGGTGGCAGGCGACCCGAAGTATGGGCCGGCCAAGCCCCATTTTAACCTGGCCGGGCAGTTTCTTCACGCCGCCGTTATTGGCTTCAAACATCCCCGTACAGGCGCTTACCTGGAATTTACTGCGCCCCTGCCCGGTGAATTGGAAGCAATCCTGTCCGGTTTAACGCCTGAATAAGCGGGTAACCGGCATAAATAAAGCCGTTATCCCCGCCGCCATCAACGGCCCGACGGGAACACCCTGCAAAAAGACAATGCCGAAAATGGACCCCAGCACCATGCCGAATACTATTTCCGGGTCTGCTTTTAACAGGGTCAGGCCGCGGGCGTTCAGATAAGTGGCGCCGGCCCCGCCCGCGACGGCCAGGATACCAGGCAGTGAAACCAGGTTATGCATGATATCCCCGGCTGATACAGTACCGTTGGCCAGCGGCACCATAATCGAGAGCATCAGAAAAAGCAGGCCGAGTTCCAGGCCCCGCCTTTCCAGCAGGGAATAGACAAAGTTGAGGTTGGTATATTTTACAATTAACAGGATGCTGGCTGCCGTCGCGATCAAGTTTGATTGGGCGATGATGCCGATCAGCAGCAGCGCCACCAGTATATTTACCCCTGGCAAAATGCTTACCTGCTTTTCAAAAAATTAGTTTTATAATATATGCCCCGCCAATCGGGGACATACCACTATCAGAGCATCACAAAACAATACAACCCCGCAGAAAAGATCCAAGCATCCCGATCGGGGACATACCTCGGCGTCAAAGCCAATCCCAAAACAGAGGTGTGTCCCCATTCCTCTGTCAGAGTATCACAAAACGATACAATGCCGCAGAAACGAAGGGAAGGTGTGTCCCCGTTCCGCTTTAGTTGCTTTCTCTGAGATAGACCGGGCGCAGGGTGTCGCCGCGCAGGCCGACCCGCAGCGCCTCCAGGGCCAGCGCTTCATTTGTTGCAATATTGCCCAGGTTGACATTGGGTCCAAAACGAGAAATTAAATCCTGCTGCTGTTGCTTCAAGGGCGCCTCCCAGATCAGCAGGCGCTGGTCTCCGGCAGCGATAAGGATCTGTTCCCACTCATCCTCGATAAACCGTCCCTGCTGATCATAAAAGCCGGCGCTTTTGCCTGATTCCCGGCCTTCAATAATCACCCGGTAAGCCCCGCAATCCAGATCCCGTTTAATCTGTTTGAGATAATGTCCTATTTTTTCTTTGTCCTGCAGGTTTTTCTTGCCCACTTCAGTGAGAACTTTAAAACCTGCATCCAGGGCCATCGATATAGCCCGTTCTCGCACCTCCTGAGAAAAATTGATCGTACCGTCGGAAACCTCCAGTGTAGTGTAGCCGATGGCCCCGGCCATTTTTATGAATTCCTTCAGTTTGTTCTGCATGATGGCAATTTCCAGAAAAGTTCCACCGGGATAAACCTCAATGCCGAAACGTTTGGCCAGGTTTATTTTTTCCTCCAGTAAACCCTGGTTGTATAGCGCTGAAGTGCCAAAACCAAGTTTCAGAAAATCGATATAATCTCCCGACACACTAAACAAGTCTTTTGTTTCATTCAGTCCCAGGCCTTTGTCAATAATCATGGTCAAACCGTGATCCCTTGGTTTTTTTAACCTGCCGCCCAGGGGTATAGTTATTACATCCAACCATAAATTACTTGATGTGTCTTTACTCATTCAGACACTCCTTCCGGTGTTCCGGCTTCTGCAGCCGCCCACTTATAAATTCTTTTTTAAAATATTCATAGAAAATAAAAGGGTTACTCTTAACCCAACTTCACTTTGAAATCCAGCGATAATCCCGTCACTAAAGGATCCTTGAAAAACATTAGGTGCTGCAATCCCACGTGAACGTTATCTGCTTATTAAATAAACGGCAAGGGATAATCTGTCAGTTATTTATTAACAAATCACCGCATATTAGTTTTTAGATATTGACAGTGCACGGGGGTGTTACCGTGTTTTTAATACAGGATAAAATTGTTCTTGGCATGGCGGGACTCAGATTTTTATCCGCTTCCATTGAATTTACCGCGGCGATGCTGATGCTGATGTACGGCAGGGTGGAAATAGCTTTTAAAATAAACGCGTTGCTGGCTATGGTGGGGCCGACGGTGCTGCTTACCGTCACCACCCTGGGATTAATCGGGCTGGCCGGCAAGATCGCGCCGTCCGGTATGATAACAGTTATTCTGGGTGTAATATTAATATTCGTAGGGATAAATAAAATTTAAAAATGCTGCTGATTGACATGAATTATTAGTTAATGTAAAATATGTAGAACAAAATGACCTTGAAATCGGTCCGGTGAGACCGGTAAGGATTTCATAGATACGGTTTTTATTGGCGTGCTATGCCTGCTTACCGGTTGTTAAGCAGGCATTTTCGATCTGGAGCCGTGGCCTTCTCATTGTTAACCACCGGAAATAGTGGAGCGCAAGAACAAACAAAAAGAGGGGTGAAAAGCCTGGCTTCCCGGCAGCGCCACAGAAAACAACTATAGTGGGGTAAACCCTTTGTCATATTACGTTGCGGAGTCCATAGCTTAAACAGTTGAATCTGTGAAACTGCCTCCCGTTAGTCGGCGGGAGAGAAAGTAAATAAATACTGGGTAATCCTTATATTAAATCAGGTTTGTTTAGCTTTCAGAAACCAGGGATTATGATTAAAGAAAAAGCACAAATCCTGGATCAGGAAGGGATTCGCCGGTCCCTGACCAGGATTGCCCACGAAATAATTGAGCGCAACAAAGGCACCGATGGCCTCGCGCTGGTTGGCATACGGAGGCGGGGAGTGCCTCTGGCCGGGCGTCTGGCTGAGCGGATTATGGATATTGAAGGGCACAGGGTACCGGTGGGTATCCTGGACATCACCCTTTACCGGGACGACCTGACAACCCTCGCCCATCAGCCGCTGGTTCGCTCTACAGAGATCTCATTCCAGGTCGAGGGTAAGATTGTGGTCCTGGTTGATGATGTCATATATACGGGACGTACGATCAGGGCCGCTCTGGGCGCCCTGATCGACCTGGGACGCCCGAAGGCAATCCAGCTGGCCGTGCTGATTGACAGGGGCCACCGGGAGCTTCCGATCAGGGCTGATTACATCGGCAAAAACGTGCCTACAGCAAAAAAAGAAGAGATTTCAGTGCGTTTGCAAGAGATAGACGGCGAGGAAAGGGTGGTTATCCTGGAAACGCCGGACTAAGCAGACGTCGGACTTCGGGATAAAAGGAATTCGCTTAAGCGAATTCCAACAAAATAGCTGATGTCACTGCCCGACGATTGACGATTTGTTTTTGGATCCACCTTTAAAAAACGGTCCCGTGAGGCAGGCAAGGGAACCCGGCAGATTCCCTTTCAGGCCTCAGTCCGGCAGCATCCGGGCGGGGGCTTTATTCTTTAGACCACGGGGGGTATTTAAATGAAACTGCGCGGTAAAGACATGGTCGGACTACGCCATATCACTGCTCAGGAAATCGAGCTGATTCTTAACACCGCTGAAGCGATGAAAGGAATAATTAACCGGCAGATAAAAAAAGTCCCCACTTTAAGAGGGCGGACTGTAATAACGGTATTCTACGAGGCCAGCACCCGTACCAGAACCTCCTTTGAACTGGCGGCGAAGTATTTGAGCGCAGACACCGTGGGCATTGCCGCGGCTACAAGCAGTGTCAGCAAAGGTGAAAGTCTCAAGGACACAGCCCGCAATATAGCCGCGATGGGCGCGGATGTTGTGGTGCTGAGGCATCCTATGGCCGGCGCCGCCGAGCTGCTGGCAAGCACTCTCCAAGCCTCGGTGATTAACGCCGGTGACGGCGCCCACGAGCATCCTTCCCAGGGGCTGCTGGATTTGTTTACAGCCAGGGAAAAGAAAGGCCGTCTGGAGGGACTCAAAGTGGCCATTATTGGAGACATCATGCACAGCAGGGTGGCCCGCTCGGATATCTGGGGTTATACCAGGATGGGCGCCGAAGTAAGGCTGGCCGGTCCATCTACATTGATACCCAGGGATATAGAAAAAATGGGAGCCATAGTTTGTGAAAATATTGAAGACGCGCTGGCCGGCGCCGACGTGGTCAATGTCCTCCGGATCCAAACTGAAAGACAGCAGCAGGGACTGTTTCCCAGCTTGCGGGAGTACAGCAGGATGTTTTGTATTAACCGGGAAAGGCTGGGGCTGGCTGCGCCGGATGCCCTGTTGATGCATCCGGGTCCCATGAACCGCGGTATAGAAATATCCCCGGATGTGGCGGACGGTCTTCAGTCGGTGATCACCGAGCAGGTAACAAACGGGGTGGCGGTCAGGATGGCCCTGCTTTATCTCTTAATCGGAGGTGGCGCCAGATGAAACTCATAATTAAAGGTGGTTTAGTGGTTGACCCGGTTGCCGGTAGCGCGACGATAAAAGATATCCTGGTGGTTGAAGGCAAAATAGCCGAAACCGGCGCAAATTTGAGCGCGGGCGGCGCCGTAGTGCTTGACGCCGCCGGCCGGCTGGTGGCGCCGGGTTTGATCGATATGCATGTCCACCTGCGGGAACCCGGGTTTGAGGCCAAGGAAACTGTTTACACCGGTACCCGGGCGGCGGCCAGAGGTGGTTTTACCACAGTGGCCTGCATGCCCAACACCAACCCGGTAATAGACAACGCTGCTTTAATTAGATCAATTATTAACAGCGCCCGTACCGGAGGGCTGGTCCAGGTCTGCCCGGTGGGAGCGATTACCCGCGGCAGCAGGGGAGAAGAGCTGGCTGAGATGGGCGATATGGCCGAAGCCGGCGCGGCTGCCTTCTCAGATGATGGGATGCCGGTGTCGAACGCTGGCCTGATGCGCCGGGCGATGCAGTACGCCAAAATGTTGGACAAGGCCTTAATATCCCACAGCGAGGAAAAAAGCCTTTCCGCCGGCGGCTCTATGCACGAGGGCTACATATCCACAATACTGGGTTTGAAGGGTATTTCCGCCTGTGCCGAGGAGGTGATGGTAGCCAGAGATATCCTCTTAGCGGAAGAAACAGGCTGCCGGGTGCACATTGCCCATGTCAGCACAGCCGGTTCCGTACGCCTGCTGCAAGAGGCCAAGGCCAGGGGCGTCAGAGTGAGCGCGGAGGCGACGCCCCACCATTTTACCCTCACCGATGAGGCTGTAATGGGCTTTGACACCAACACCAAAGTTAACCCGCCCCTGCGGACAGGGGCTGATCTGGCAGCCGTAAGACAGGGACTGGCGGACGGTACTATTGACGTGATCGCCACCGACCACGCCCCCCATACGGCGGAGGAGAAAGATGTTGAATATGAACGGGCTCCCTTTGGCCTGGTCGGCCTGGAAACAGCAGTAGGCCTGGTCTGGACCGAACTGGTAAATACCGGTGTGCTGACGCCGCTGCAGGCCATAACCTGTATGACCTTGAACCCGGCCCGGATCCTGGGCATCCCCAAAGGCACCCTGGAGCCGGGGGCGGACGCCGATATTACCATTATTGACCCGGCCCTGGCCGAAGTGGTGGATCCAGCCAAATTTGCCAGTAAAGGCCGTAATACACCCTTTGCCGGGCGCATGCTCAAGGGGCTGCCCTGGTTAACCATGATCAGCGGCAGAATCGTCATGCGCGGGGGAGTACTGGAGGAAGAAAACCAGCAGCAGTAACATTTCCCCCCATTTTATAAAGGAACGGGGATACACCCTCAGCCCTAAATGAGAACAGATCCAAGCTGTACGGCGGGATTTATCCTGCCATTCCCAATCAGCGAACATTCTCAGCCTCGTAGAGCGGATTTTGACACGATTTATTTGGGGACACAACTCAGCCCCATAATGCTGAGGAATGTCCCCGTTTGGAATGACTGGGATATGTCCCAATTAATGAGGAATGTCCAAAAGAGGTTCACCGTTCTTCGCAGGGGCTTTATGGCTGGCAGCCACTCCAGCCCGCAGGAGTGCTCCTGGTTTGCAGACCTTCTATGAAAAGAAAATAGCCGAAGGTAAACATCACAGTACAGCTACGGGAGCAATCTGCAGGAAATTACTTAATCGAATAAAAACTATTGACTCTATATAGTAGGCTGCAATGCTGAGCATGCAAAGGGGGAGACGTTAGGATTGCTGATTACCGATGCTGTAGTAATAAATCAGGAGGAAATTATACCGGGGTTCTTCCGGATGACCATGTCTGCCGGGGAGGTCGCAAAAAACGCCAGGCCGGGGCAGTTTTTGCATGTGCGCTGCGCTGACGCCCTGGACCCGCTCCTGCGCAGGCCTGTCAGCATCCACGCCGTGGACCGGGAGAAGGGAGAAGTTGCCCTTTTTTACCGGGTGGCAGGCCGGGGTACGGCTTTGCTGGCCGCCAGAGAAAAAGGGGACAGAATCAACATTTTAGGGCCTCTTGGCCGAGGTTTCACCAGGCCTGAAAGCAGCGGGAAGGTTTCCGTCGCAGCCGGCGGTATTGGCATCGCCCCCCTTTATTTTTTGCTGCAGGAGTTAAGCCTGATCAATACTTACGCGAATGTATTTTTAGGGGCGGCCACAAAAAAACAATTGTTTTTCAGCAGCGAGATCGAAGCTCTCGGGCACAGTGTTTTCCCTGCCACCGACGACGGTACGGCAGGTTATCATGGGACTGTGGTTGAGCTTTTTACACAAAACCTGTCGGATACTGTTTACGGCTGTGGGCCCGCCGGGATGCTGAAAAGTCTCTGCCGGATTCTTGAACAATATAAAATCCGGGGTGAGGTATCCCTGGAAGAAAGGATGGGCTGTGGTGTGGGTGCCTGCCTGTCCTGCGCCTGTAAAACAGTCAGTGCGGGGGAAAATTACCGTTACAGCCGGGTTTGCGTGGAGGGACCGGTTTTCCCTGCCGGAGAGGTGGTATGGGCATGACACCGCAAAACGGCGGCATCATCAACGGAGCGAAAACGAAACTGGCGGTGAATATCGGCGGCATAGCCATGAAAAACCCCGTGGCCACCGCTTCAGGAACATTCGGTTTTGGCTCGGAATACGCTCCCTATATTGATTTAAACCTGCTGGGCGCCCTGGTAGTCAAGGGTATCACTCTGCAGCCGCGGGCAGGCAATCCTACCCCGAGGCTGGTAGAAACAACAGCCGGCGTCCTTAATTCCATCGGCCTGCAGAACCCCGGTGTGGAAAGATTCGTCGGGGAACTGCTGCCCGGCCTGGCCGGCTACGATCTGCCTGTAATTGTCAATATTGCGGGAGATACCATACAGGATTACGGTCAGCTGGCCGCCAGGCTGGACCGGGCGCCCGGTGTGGCCGGGCTGGAGGTAAACATCTCCTGCCCCAATGTGAAAAAAGGGGGCATGCAGTTCGGCAGCGATCCTGACATGGCGGCGGAGGTGACCAGGGTTGTAAAAGCCGGTACGGGCAAGCCGGTGATCGTGAAGCTCTCGCCCAACGTCACCAGTATTGTGGCTATTGCTGAACAGGTTGCCCGCGCCGGGGCGGACGCGCTGTCCATGATCAATACCCTGCTGGGCCTGGCTATTGATCTGAAAACGAGGCGGCCTGTCCTCGGCAATGGGCTGGGCGGCCTTTCCGGTCCGGCGGTCAAGCCGGTGGCGGTACGGGCGGTCTGGCAGGTATACCGGGAAGTTAAGCTGCCGATTATAGGCATGGGCGGGATTATCACCGCGGCAGACGCCATCGAATTCATCCTGGCCGGCGCCACCGCTGTCGCCCTCGGCACCGCCAATTTTGTCAACCCGCGGGCCACTATGGACGTTCTGGCAGGCATTAAACGGTACATGATCGAAAATGAAGTGCAGGACATCAATGAACTGGTAGGCGCCGCCCACCGCTAAGGAGGGACAGCCCGAGACCAGTGAAAAAAGCCTGTTTTTTGATGTAGGTCCGGATTCATCCGGACATGTTTGTAAGGCTGAAGCCTCACCTACAACCGGAGTCGTGTCTGTTCCGTTGTAGAGCGGGTTTTAACCCGCCAAAGACGTACCACTTTAGATAAAACTCGGGGAGGGGTTAATATGCTCTCTTTTAAAAATCCGCTTATTATCGCCCTGGATGTAGACACTATGGCCCAGGCGGAAAAACTGGTAGATCAGCTTGGCCCATACGCCGGCGGCTTTAAGGTGGGTATGCAGCTCTATAACAGTGTCGGACCGGAGGCAGTACGCCGGCTAAGAGAAAAAAGAGTGCCCGTATTTGTCGACCTGAAGCTACACGACATCCCCAATACTGTAGCGGGGGCCGCCCGGGTGCTGACCAGGCACGGCGCCTCTATTTTGAACGTACACGCGGCCGGCGGCGCAGCCATGATGGCTGCCGCGCTGAACGCCTCCCGTGAGGAGGCGGCCCGGGAGGGCAGCAAACCGCCGCTTGTGGTGGCGGTGACAGTACTCACCAGCGTCAGCCAGGATGTGTTTAACAAAGAGATCGGCATCACCGGCCCGATCCAGGAGCAGGTTGTCAAATGGGCCCTGCTGGCCAAAGAGGCCGGGTTGGACGGGGTGGTGGCGTCGCCTCTGGAGATCACGCCCATCAGGGAGGCCTGCGGCCAGGACTTCGTGATCATCACGCCCGGTGTGCGCCCGGCAGGCGCGGCGGCAAACGATCAGCAGAGAACCATGACCCCGGGAGAGGCTGCCGGACTTGGCGCTACTTACCTGGTGGTAGGCCGGCCGGTCACTGCGGCGCCGGATCCGGTCAAGGCCCTGCAGGCGATACTTGACGAGATCAACTGCGTTCATATCTGATTATCCCGGACAAAGGCTTACGATTTTTAACCCCGGGGGTGTCCGCGGGATAGCCCAGTGGGGTGAAAGCTACCGGCTCAACACCCTGCGGCAGCTTCAGAATCTCCCGCGCGGCATCTGGATCAAAGGCTGCTATCCAGCAAGTGCCCAGCCCCAGCTCTGTTGCGGCCAGGATCAAGTGGTCCATAGCGATTGTGGCATCTACAACACTGTAGTTTACCCCGTCCATGCGCGACCAGGCCTGGCCAGGCACTGCGCAGGCGCAGATGACCAGGGGGGCTTCAGTAAAAAAGCTCCTGCTGTAAATGCGCTTCAAGTCCTCTTTTCTGCCGGCCGTCCAAATCACAATAAACTGAAAGGGCTGGCGATTGCACGCGGTAGGCGCCAGGCACGCTGCTTCAAGCACCTGGGCCAGTTTGTCCTCCTCCACCATATCCGGCTTATATGACCTGACACTGTACCTTTTCTGGATTAACTCGGTAAACATCATAAGCTGACCCTCCCTTAAATTTCTTATTAGGATATTTAGAAATCTGCCCTTGTGGTAGATGTTTTATGTATAAATGCTTCTCTATATTATAGCAAAATATTATGGGCTGAATTATAATTACCATTAGTATTATTTTTAACCCTTTGTTGAGGCAGTGATGAAAATACAGTACTTGATTTTTTTCGGGTTATTTTTTACAGTTTACGGCTCGATTAATCTCTATATCGGGGTGCGCGGCTGGGAAGCTTTCAGCAGGTTATGGCCGCAAGGCTGCGGGGTAATCTACTGGGCGGTATTTATTGCGCTGGCTTTATCTTTTATCGCCGGCAGGCTCGCTGAAAATTACCTGCCCGGCTCGCTGGCCGGCCTGTTAACCGGCATCGGTTCATACTGGCTGGCGGCTATGAACTATTTGTTTTTTACCCTGGTCCTGATCGATATAGTCAGGCTTTTACACCGGAAGCTCAATTTTATCCCCGCTTCAGTTATGCAGCGCCCGGAGCTGACCGGCCTGGCTGTGGTATTGCTTGTAACAGGCATTATTATCTTTGGCGCCTGGAATGCCAGGCACCCCCGGCTTGTCCACTATGACATCACCATACCAAAATCCGCCGGCAGCTTGAGCGAACTGCATATCGTGGCTGTATCAGATATCCATCTGGGAAAAATAATACACAATGGCAGGCTGCTGCCTTTAGTGCAGCAGGTCAGCAATCTTAACCCCGATCTGATCCTGCTGCCCGGTGACACAGTCGAAGAAAGTGTCACCACGTTTACTGAACAGAATATGTCTGACAGCCTGCGCATGTTGGAAGCAAAATACGGTACGTTTGCTATATTCGGCAACCATGAATATGTCGGGGGACAGGCGGAGGATATCTACCGTCACCTGCAGGAAGCAGGTATTACAGTTTTGCGCGACGAGTACCAGAAAATAGCCGGGAGTTTTTACCTGGTGGGACGTGATTACCAGTACGGGGAAAGATTTGGCGAGGCGGGCAGCCAGGAGCTGTCGCAGGTCATGGTAGGCCTGGACCGTTTACTGCCGGTAATCATGCTCGATCACCAGCCTTCAAACCTTGTGGAAGGACAGAAGCAGGGGGTCGACCTGCAGATCTCGGGGCATACCCACCTGGGGCAGTTGTTTCCCCTGAACATTTTTACCGGGCTGTTGTTTGAAACTGACTGGGGTCACCTGCGCAAAGGCGATTTTCAGCTCATCGTAACATGCGGTTTTGGCACCTGGGGCCCGCCAATCAGGGTGGGCAATGTGCCGGAAATAGTGGATATTGATATACATTTCACCGGTCCCCCAGGACAAGGCGCGGGTGATGTTGAACCTGTGATGCGAACGATGGGCAGGCTGTGGTAAAAAAATAAGAGGAGTTATAAAAAATGCTGACCAGTAAAGAAGTTGAATCTATTTTTCAGAAGACCGGAGCAATGCTTTTGGGCCATTTCAAGCTGACGTCGGGCCGGCACAGCGACTGTTATTTCCAGTGCGCCAGGGTGCTGCAGTACCCTGAGCATACCGAAAGGCTTTGCCGCGAACTGGCTGCCAGGTTTGCCGGGGAGAATGTTTCAGTGGTTATCGGCCCGGCCACAGGCGGGATCATTGTCTCCTACGAGACAGCCCGGGCGCTGGGAGTGCGCGGTATTTTCACGGAGCGGGAAAACGGCGAGATGTCTTTAAGGCGCGGTTTCTCAATCGAACCGGGTGAACGGGTGCTGGTCGTGGAAGACGTGATCACTACCGGTGGCTCGGTCCTGGAAGTTATTGATGTGGTGCGCTGCCTGGGCGGTATAGTAGTGGGCGCCGGTTTGCTTGTGGACAGGAGCGGCGGCAAAGTCGACCTGGGAGTAAGAAAGGAAGCGCTGCTGGTAACCGAGACCATATCCTACGACCCGGCGCAATGCCCCCTCTGCCGGGATGGAACCCCGGCTGTCAAACCCGGCAGCAGAAACATCTGAT
>JAQVXL010000123.1 GCA_028709235.1 Desulfotomaculaceae bacterium | reverse complement strand
TAACCGGGTGTGGGAATCAAGCAGCTCAACAGACTAGCAGTACCGCTGAGTATAAAATCGGTATTGTTACTCCAACATTATCTACCAGTGAGGACGAGTTCAGGGCTGCAGATATGATGGCTAAAAAATATCCAAATATTGTCAAACATATCGCTTTGCCGGAGAATTTTTCAACTGAGATCGAAACCGGCTTAAGTCAGATTACTTCACTGGCAGACGATCCGCAAATGAAAGCTATTATCGTGGTCTCAGGGCAGGCGGGCTTATTGCCGGCCTTGCAAAAAGTTGAAGAAATCAGACCTGATATTATTACGATGACTGCGCCTATTTGGGATGATCCCGTGTTGATGTCCAAATATGTTGATGTTAATTTGGATACTGATTGGGTAAAAAGGGGAGAAACAATCGCCCGCAAAGCATATGATATGGGGGCAAAAACAATAATTCACTATTCCTTCCCCACCCATTTGTCGAAGGAAGTGATTGCCCAAAGAAAAGATATGATGCAGAAGACCAGCGAAGAGTTGGGCATGAAGTGGGTTGAAGTGATTACACCTGACCCGCAAACGGGTAATGGAACCGCTCCTATGCTGCAATTCTTGAGAGAAGATATCCCCCGTCAAGTAAGTAAATATGGCCAGGATACTAATATATTTGGCACAAACTGCCCGATGTATGATGTAATTATCGATGAAGCGCTGAAACTTAAATTCATGGTTGCAGAGCAGTGCTGCCCTACTCCAATGCAGGCTTATCCCACTGTCATGGGACTGGAGATTTCTGAAGCAGACGCCTGGAATTTTGATAAAGTCAACACAATGATCAGCGAAAAAGCGGCAGAAGCAAATATGACCAACAGGTTAGGCGGTTGGCCGATGCCCGTTACCGTGTTCATGCCCCAGTATGCAGTTGAACTGGCCAAGAAAATGATTGAAAATCCCAACTACGATTACAACAGCCTGCAGCAGTTAGACCAATTTGCCAAGGATACCACAGGCTATAACGTAACCTTCAGCAAATTCAAAGCCTCGGCAGACGGCGCTGAACTTGATAATTACAATGTGATGATCATGGATTCGATCCTTTACTAAGGAATGCTAAACAATTTTTATAATGGAAGAGGCTGTCTTAAACTTTGGACAGCCTGTTCTTTTTATTTACGGGGGCAGCGATGACAAATATTTTGGATATTAAAAACCTTAATAAAAGCTATAATGGAATACCTGCTTTAAAGAATGTCAGCCTGTCGGTAAGAGCGGGTGAAATACACGGTATTGTTGGAGCAAATGGCTCCGGAAAAACCACCTTGATGAATATTTTGTTTGGCAACCCTGTAATCAGAGAAACCGGGGGTTACCAGGGGGAAATATATTACGAGGGGGTCAGCCTTAAGACAAAAAACAGTACCGAAATTATTGGCTTGGGTATTGGCATGGTGCATCAAGAATTTGCCCTGATACCGGACATGACCATTGGTGAAAACATTAAGCTGGGACGTGAAGAGACTAATCGGTTTACTGACCGGCTGTTTGGAAAAAAGTATTCATTTGTAGACAGGAAAAAAAACGACCTAAATGCGGAGTCAGCATTAAAAAAACTTGGTGTTAATGTTGATATTGGGGTAAAAATAATTAATCTTTCCACAAACACCAGGCAGTTTGTGGAGATTGCAAGAGAAATAGCTCGGGCGGACCTGAAATTGTTATTATTGGATGAGCCCACTGCCGTTCTTAGCAGAGATGACGCCTCAAATTTGCTGGAAGACTTAACAGAACTGTCACAAGGCGGGCTGGGGATCTTGTTTGTTTCGCACCGGCTGGAGGAAATACAGCAAATCTGTGACAGGGCTACAGTTTTAAGGGAGGGTGAAGTCATTTCCCAGTATGGGAGAGGGGAAGTATCTACTACTAAATTGGCCAGAGATATGATCGGCCACACGGTAAGCAAGGCTATGGCTAAAAAAAGAGCCATCGAGCCCCGGCCGCTCGTTAGTTTTCAGCAGTACTCCGTAGAAATGCCGGGAGAAGAGATCAGAGGCATGGATTTGGACATTTTTGAAGGTGAGATATTGGGTCTGGCCGGTCTATCCGGACACGGCAAATCAGCTTTAGGCTATGGCATCATGGGTATGTATCCCGTGGCCGGCGAGGTTGTCTATGAAAACATGAAAATTGACAGGATGGACGCGAAGGCAAATATTCTCAAAGGCATGTATGTGTTGCCGGACGACAGGCAGGCTCTGGGAATACTTCCGGATCATTCTCTGGCTGAAAATATTATTTTTACAGGTGACCAGATTAAAGGCCTGTTTTCCATGAATTTTGGCCTTCCCTTTTTGGGTTTTATTGATAAAAAGAAGGTTTATGACCACGTTCACCAACTTGTTGATGATTTTGAAATCAGGTGCACTTCGGTGAAGCAGAAAATTAGAGAATTAAGCGGGGGAAACCAGCAAAAGGTTTGTATTGCCAGAGCCCTGACTGTCAATCCTCGATTGTTATTTGTGGCTGAGCCTACCAGGGGGATTGATATTTCGGCTAAAGAAAAGATACTGCAAATGCTGATCGACATTAACAGAAGCCGCCATACCACCATTGTGATTGCATCAAGTGAATTAGATGAATTAAAAAGAGTGTGTGACCGGATCGCCGTAATGGTCGAAGGGAGAATTTTTAAAGTATTGCAGTCTGATTCCTCGGATGTGGAGTTCGCCCTGGCGCTGGCAGGTGAAGAAGGGACGGATTATGACGCATGACAGGATAAGAACACCCCAGATTATTATTATTATCTTTTTAGTGATCCTGTTGATCATGGCCTATATATTACATATGGATTTGGTTGTTTTGTTCAACGAATCCCTGATTAAGCTGGTGATGAACGGGGTACTGGTGCTGGCGCTGATACCTATGCTGAATGTGGGCGCGGGTATGAATTTCGGTTTGCCGGTAGGTATTGTCGGCGGTCTGGTCGGGTTGTGTATTGCCGTCGATTTCAGGTTGACCGGGTTCCCAGGGTTTTTTGCGTCTTTATTGTTTAGCTTGATAATTTGCGTGGTTTTTGGCTGGCTCTATGGTTTGCTGTTAAACAGGGTCAAGGGACGGGAGGAAATTGCCGG
>JAQVXL010000007.1 GCA_028709235.1 Desulfotomaculaceae bacterium | reverse complement strand
TAGTAATGGAGGTCTAAATTAGCGATCTTCAGTTGAAAAAGAACTTTTTGAGCTATCTGCTCAAGACAATTTTTACTATTGAAAACCCCCATAGGGGTTAAACAACCTGTTTTTGCAGTGGAATCACAATTTCATTGATTGAGTAGCCGCGTAGTTTTAAATCTTGTATTTCTTGCATTTGTTTGATTTTTAGCATCTGTTGGCCTCCTTGTATACCTGCTTCTATGGGTATATAAGTTTGTGGCCCTGATGCCTTCCTCCTTCATGATTAAACTCATCATATGGTAATGAAAATTCTCTTTACCGTTTACGTGAAAAAAGTCCCTACCGTGATAAGAAAATTCTGCTTACCATCTTTCTAAAATAGTCCTTACCGTGGACACAAGGGGACAGTTCTTTTGTGTTGTTATTTTCATCTTGCCATGTTAGGATATTAGACAAGGGGCGCAGAAATGGTAAGGACTGCTAGAAGGAAAAGTCATACAGGGATTTATCATGTGATGTTAAGGGGTATTAACCGTCAAATCATATTTGAGGATGATGAGGATTATCAAAAGTTTCTGTGGACAATAAAAGATATCAAAGAGAAAAGCGGCTATGAAATATATGCTTACTGTCTAATGAGTAATCATATTCATTTATTGTTAAAGGAGGTCACGGAAGACCTGGGGATAGTATTTAGAAGGATTGGGGCCAGTTACGTGTACTGGTATAACTGGAAATATGGCCGCCGGGGTCATTTGTTCCAGGCTCGCTATAAAAGTGAGGCAGTTGAAACGGATAGCTATTTTTTAACGGTGCTTCGCTACATTCACCAAAACCCATATAAGGCCGGTATTGTAAAAAACATAGCCGGTTATCCATGGAGCAGCTATGGGGAATATGTTGGAGAACCAAGAATTTGCGATGTTCAATTCTGTCTTAATCTTTTTACGACCAACAGGGTAAATGCAATAAAAATGTTTAAGGAATTCAATTCGGCGGAGAACCAGGATCGATGCCTAGACTATGATCAAGATGCCAGGCTAAATGATACTGAGGCTAGCAATTTTATCAGGAGTATATCCGGTGTCCAAAGTCCAACAGAGGTGCAGCGTTTTGAAAAAGAAAAACGTAATGAAGCTATCAAAGAGTGTAAGGCCAAGGGCCTGTCTATCAGGCAAATTGAGCGGCTAACCGGTATTAGTTTCGGGGTGATACGAACAATATAACACATAACACACACAGGGGTAAGACTCCTGAGTCATTAAGTTATCCAAAGTAGGAGAGACCCCCCGCGAGAGCAGCCTCATCTGCCCTCCGGGGGGCCTTTCTTTTTGCTGTTGGGCTTGGCCGGGCTACGGCAGGTATTGTGCCGGAAACGGCGTAATAGTATATGTAATACCAGATTGCAAAATTGGGCGAGAAAGTGCAGAACTTGCAGGCAGTAGATGATGCGTAAAGGGGGTCCGGCTGGTGGAGGAAAGATTATCACCTTCCTCAGATGATTATATAGAGTTATTATTTCATTGGCACCGCTACTTTATTGCCGCTAAATATGCGCGGGGTAAAAGGGTCCTGGACCTGGCCTGCGGCGACGGCTATAGTTCTTTTTTTGTTGCTCAATATGCCAGAACAACAGTCGGTATGGATATCGATTATCAGGTTATCGAAAGGGCAAAAAAGAAATATAGGCGGGATAATTTAACCTATATTGCAGGAGCCGCTGATCAAATACCCTTTGAGGACGCGGCCTTTGATATGATCTTTTCCTTTGAAACCATAGAGCATTTGGCCGAACAAGACCAGCGGACATTTTTACGTGAGGTCAAAAGGGTATTGAGCCCGGCAGGCTTGTTTATCATCTCAACTCCGGACAAGCACAGGACGGACAGCTTCCGGGACAAGAATCCCTACCATATCAAGGAGTTTTACCTGGAAGAGTTTGAAGCCTTGCTGAAAAAAGAATTTGCCTGGGTCAGTATCTCCCTGCAGGAAATCAACCTGGCCAGCCTGACCTGGCCTTTGGCTCAGAACCCGCTGCAGAAATCGCCCGGCGAATACAGAATTGCCTGCAACGATGGAACTTCTTCGGCAACTGAGCAACCCATGAGATTGCACCTCTATATGATTGCTTTTTGCCGCAATAAGAAAAAATACGCCGGTATTGCAGAGTCAAGTATCTGTTACGATATATCAAGAAAGCCCCTGGAGGTGATCTGGCAGAAAAATGACCTCCTGACCCAGGCGGCGGAGGAAAAAGATCAACATATCCGGGAACTGGAAGGAGAAGCGGCCAATGCCTGCCGGCTTATCCGGGAACTGGAAGCAGAAGTGGATGAGCTGGCGGTTGCAGCGCGGGAAAAGGACCAATCCATTGCAGCACTGGCTCAAGAAAACACTGCTTTAACCCAAAATGTTGCTGCGCTGCAACAGGTCCTGGCCGGTATTCATTCCTCCCACACCTGGCAATTGCTGCAAAAGTACCGCCACTTGATAGATAGCTCGCCGGCGGGCAAGATTTTAAAGCCGGTCAGGAATGTTATTGTGAGAAATAGGGATAACAAAAAATAATAATAGTTATGTTTTTAGCCTGTGAGCCAACGGCGAGAGCCATTCAACCATACGGGAGGTTTTATGCGTGAAGCTCTGGTTTCTAACAACTGAGTACCCCCCTTTTTACGGTGGAGGTATTGGCACATACATGCAGCACGCGGCTCAAATGTTTGCGGGCGCCGGGCATGAAGTGACTGTATTTATCCCAGACCAGGTCAATAGCGAGGAGCGGCCGGCGGAGCGGGTCAGGTTAGTGAGGTTCCGTTCAGGGTTGGACACTCCGGAGGCAGCGCCCCCGGGCCCGGAGCCGGACGACCACCCGGCCTTTCCCTTTAACGTCATGTCCTACTGGCCGGCGTTAAGCTGGCAATTTGCAGCAATAGTAAGGGAATTTACCGCCCGGGAAGGGCCGCCCGATATCATTGAGACCCAGGATTACGGCGGCATTGGCTATTACCTCTTGCAGCAGAAGTTGGTGGGCTATCCTGAACTGGCCGGACTGCCGGTGCTGGTGCACCTGCATGCCCCAACATTTGAGCTGCTGCCTGAAAACCAGTACCCATCCAGCAGGCTGCCTGAATACTGGGTGGGACAGATGGAAAAATTTTGCCTGGTAGCTGCCGACAGGCTTATTTGCCCCAGCCAATTTTTAAAACGCCGGGTGCGGCAAAGAATTCATGACGGGCAAGGCAAGCTGAATATTGACGTCTTGCCGCTGCCGTATCAGGCGCGGGCTGTGCCGGGAAACAACCTGCCGGCGCCGCAAAAAGTCCTTGTTTGTGTGGGGCGGCTGCAGCTTTGCAAGGGCACACTGCCTTTGCTGGCCGGCTGTGAGCGCTTGTGGCAGGCAGGAGAACAATTTAAGCTGGTGCTGGTGGGGGGCGACACAGAGCTTTACGCCAAAGGCACCACGGTCGGTGAATATGCGCGCCGACGTTATGAGCAGTGGATTAAGGCCGGGCGGCTGGAGTTCACCGGCAATCTCCCCCCGGAACAATGTGCCCGGCAGGTAGCGCAGGCCTGGGCTGTCCTGGTCCCTTCACTGTACGACAACTTTCCGCTGACCTGCATAGAGGCCATGCACGCGGGGAAAACAGTGCTCGCCTCAACTGCGGGCGGTCAAGGTGAGATGGTTGTCGATGGAGAATGCGGTTACGTCTTTGATTGGACGAAGCCCGGCTCGATGGAGCAATGCGTGAAGAAAGCGCTGAGGTTAACTCCTGCTGAAAATCAAGCGCTCGGGGCCAGGGCTAAAGCCAGGATTAGCCGGTTAACAGCCTATGAAAATGTTCTGGCCACCAGGATGAGCATTTATCAAGAGATGAGGGCACAGACAGGGGCGGGAAGGATATTTCCTTCGGTAAATCAATACGAGCCGCCGGTTTTGCCCCCGGCCCCCCGAGTGGAGTTGGTTAGTGCGCCGGGTCTGCTTTCTGTGGTCATCCCTTACTACAATATGGGCAGTTATATTGACGACGCGCTGCAAAGCGCTTTAAATAATACGTACCGCCCGATAGAAATACTAATCATCAACGACGGCAGTAATGAGCTGTCCAGTCTGGACAAGCTGCTGGAAATCGAGTCGGCCGGTATAGCTGAGGTCAGGGTTGTACACATTGAAAACAGGGGACTGGCCGCTGTGCGAAATTTTGGCGCCGAACAGGCTAAAGGCGAATACCTGGCCTTCCTCGATGCTGACGACATGGTGGAAAAGGACTTTTTCAGCCGTTGTATCGATGTTCTGAAAAGATATGACAATGTTTCGCTGGTATATTCCTGGCTGCGTTATTTCGAAGCGGCGCAGGGGTGTTTTATCGCCAACAACCTGGAATTCCCTTTTCTCCTGGCCCATAATCTTGCTGCGGTAATTTGTGTGCTCAAACGGGCAGATTTCCTGTCATATGCCGTCAATAAACCACGTATGTCCTACGGTATGGAGGACTATGAAAGCTGGATCTCCCTCTATGAGTCCGGACGGCTGGGTGTGTGTATTCCGGAGCTGCTGGCGCGTTACCGGGTCCGGGCCGATTCCATGTTCAGAAGCATGAATGACAACCAGATCCTCTTTATGCACGATGAAATCGTCCGCCTGCATCCTGCGGCGTATCAAAGATACGGGGACGAATTATTCCGGTTGTTGAATGCCAACGGCGCTTCTTTTGCCTGGAATTCGCCTGTTGCGGACTGGCAGAGCGCGGAAAGGCGTCTTGAGTGGGTGGAGCAGGCATTAAAAGTAAAAGATCAAGCTCAAGATAATGAAGCGCTGCAATATCTGAGGGAAAGAGTGGCCGCATTGGAGTGGGCGGAACAGCGCTTGCAGGATCCGGCCAACCTGGGCTTGAAAACCTCTCTCAAAGGATTGGGATTCGGTTTAATCAGAAAAACCAGGCAAATAATCTCGCAAAAAGATAGCTGAAATGGAGTGTTGATAGGTGTCGGGAAATAGAACTGCCAGGGGCTTGCGCAAGGTGATCCAGGTAACCCGGCGGGACGGCGTGACGATAATGCTGACTAAAGTGGCCAACCAGGCGCGTTTTACCGTGGCCCAGAGTTCATGGTGGCGCAGTCTGAAGCGCGCTGTCCCCTCGCAAATCAAGGAATACCTGCGCCAAAAACAGGAACCCGTGTTTGCCCTGGTCGAACAGAGCCCTCTGCCGCCTGGAGATCCCCTGGCAGCTGTGATTATCCCTTGTTACAATTACGGCAAATATTTGCCGGAGGCTATAGAGAGCGCGCAAAACCAGACCTTGGGGAATATCGAGATCATTGTGGTTGATGATGGTTCCAATGATCCTTTAACGATTAAGCTTTTGGATGAACTGGCGCTCAACAGCTCGGTGAAGCTGATCCGCCAGCCTAACAAAGGTCTTTCCGCAGCCCGCAATACAGGTATCCGGGCCACCAACGCCCGCTATATCACCTGCCTGGATGCTGACGACCTGATCGACCCCACCTACCTGGAAAAAGCGGTGATGGTACTGGAGACAAGACCCGATTTGGGCCTGGCTTACCCCCTGGCCCAGCTATTTGGCGATTTTGAGGAGATCTGGTACACCGAACCACTTGATCCCGGCAAGCTCTTGCAGTACAATCACATACCTGTAGTAGCGGTGTATCGCCGCGCCATTTGGGAAAAGGTGGGCGGCTATGATGAAAGCATGCGGATTGGCTACGAAGATTGGGATTTTTGGCTGAGGCTGGCAGGTGAAGGCTACGGCGGTTACCTGATCCGCGAGCCGCTTTTTAAGCACCGCCGTCATGGAAAAACCATGACCCACAGCGCGCAAGAAAAGCACGGGCAATTAAAAGATGAGCTGCTTAAAAAGCACGCGCGTGTAGCCAGGGTGAAGCGCTTGCCTGGAGTGGAAGTGCGGCCGGAACAGGCTTTTTTGAACTTCACGGGCGCCCCCGGCCTGGTCGGTCAGCGGCGCCTTCTGGTGCTGGTGCCCTGGTTGAAGGTGGGTGGCGCTGAAACAGTGCTGCTGCAAGTGCTGAAAGCTTTTAGCGCTTCAAAACATTGGCAGGTCTACCTGGTCACCACTCTGGATTCAGCCAATGAGTGGCTGGACCTTTTTCTTGCGGTAACCCCGCATATATTTATCCTGCCCCACCTGTTCCGCAGAAGGTATTTCATTGATTATCTAAATTCCTTTGTCACGGCTCATGCCATCGACGCTATACTGAACTCCCATTCTGAGCTGGCCTACCTGAGCCTGGAAGGCATCAGAAAAGTTGCCCCCGCTTTGCCGATCCTGGATTTATTGCATAATGACACCCCGGAAGGTTACGCCAAATTAAGCGCGCAAATGGACCGTTATCTGAGCGGACATATAGTGGTGCATGGCGGGATCAAAAATACCCTGCTCGAAAAGTTTGGTTTAGCGGAAGAGAAGATTCACATCATCCCCAACGGGGTTAACCAGGAGCGGTTCAAGCCCGGCGAGGCTGATCGGACAGCGGTGGCAGCGCAAAATAGTCAGGCCGGGGGAACCGCTCGGGTGGCCTATATCGGCCGCCTGTCCAAGGAAAAAAACCCCTTGTTATTTATTAAGGCTGCCGGCCGGCTGCAAAATCTCAAGGGTGTAGAATGGTTCTGTTATGGTGATGGCATCTTGGAAGCGGAGATGCAAACAGTTGCTGCAGACCATCAAGCCCAGGTGCGTTTTATGGGCGCGTGTGTTGATACCGCCCAGGTGCTGCGCACTATAGATCTACTGGTTTTGACCTCTGACGCGGAAGGCTTGCCGATGATAGTGCTGGAAGCCCTCTCTTGCGGGGCGCCGGTAGTGGCCACCAATGTGGGCAATCTGGCGGAAGTAGTGCAGGAGGGAGTAAACGGCCACCTGGTGCCCAAGGGAGATCTTAACGCTCTTTGTGCCGTATTGGAAAGATTGTTGAGCCAACCGGGGCAGCTTGAGCAGCTTAAACAAAACTGCCGGGCCAGTGTCCTTGAGAAGTTTTCCGGTGAAAGAATGGCCAGGTCCTACGTGAAGTTGTATGACCACTTGCTCAGTTGAAACTTGCTTTTCGCATATGTTTGCAAAACCATTGGCACTTGCCAATAATTTCATAGCGTTTTGTGCCTTGAGCGAAGCGGAATGGATGGTTTTTCCAGGCCTTGGCCGGATCTTGGACCTGTTTATTTTGTTAAATGACTATAAAGTTTGGTCAGGTTACCCTTTTCATCATCGAACATATTAATGCAAGGGCTTTTATAGCGGGTACTTTCCATGGATTTGACCAATACTGTTTCATAGGGGATAAACTTATGAGAAAAAAATATGCCGAACTTTTGGATTTCTTAGGCAACTACCCGCAATGGACCGACTGCGGTTGGGTGCAGACATACCTTCCTTACCACCATAACCTTAAAGGTAAACGTATATTAGATGTAGGCTGCGGGAATTCCCTTTTTGCCTATGCCCTGGTCCAAGCCGGTGTTTCCAGCTATACTGGCATTGATAGCAATGCGGAAGTATTTAATCCGCAAAACGATGACTGGGCAAAAACGATACATTCCTACAGAAAAACGTTAATAAAAAAGTATCCGAATCTAATTTCATACCAAATGATGTCTGCAGACGACATGCAATTCCAAGATGAGACCTTTGACTTAGCTATAGCGGTTACCGTGACAGAACATCTACCCAATCCAGAAGAAACTTTTAAAGAAATATACCGTGTCCTTGTCCCTGGCGGATACTTTTTCTTTAGTCATCATAATTTTTATGGTTGGGATGGCCACCATCAAGGGCCATATAATGTAAATGAACTGGAAGGAGAACTAACAGATACTCAAAAGACCGTCTTGGATTGGAGACACCTGGAAGCAGATATTGAATATGAAAATACTTACCTAAATAAAATTAGGTGGTACAAACTACGCGAATTAGTTTCCAAACAATTTTTTATAATCACCTGGGACACAAAATACTCCTATGAACAAAGAGGTATAGCCAGGTTAACAAATGAAATTTTAAATAAATATAGTTCAAAATATACCTATGAAGATCTTGCTGTATTAGAAAATATTTGTTTAAGCAAAAAATTAACTCCAGAGGAACAACAAATAATGGGTGACAGTCGCCCCTCCAGGTTCTGAGATTATCCTTTGTGTTTTAGAGGTATTTAGTAGTATTTTTACTATTTTTTATTAGGTGTTTTTCAGTAGTATCGAACCGTTCCCTAGCTTAACTTGGTTTACTGGTTTAGTTGGTTGATACTCATCATCTTTAAGCATCTTTAAGATACTCTTTAATTGCTTCCACAATCAACGCGTTCAGGCTTTTGCCGGTTTCCTCCTTGGCCACTTCAAGCTTTTGGCGAATATCTAAAGGCAATCTTACCTGCAAGGGTACAGTTGCCTTAAATTTTGTTTTCATCGGCGGCCTCCTCTCTGAATAAAAGATACATAGAAAGATGCATACATAGCATGCTATATTTTATGATATCATATGACAGGCTTTGACAAACTATTAACTTATTCCAAATAAAGTCCCTTTGCCCAGGGACGCATCAGATACTGTTAGTTAATGGCTGAAAACAAACACCTCGCGAAATATGCAAGATTATTAAAAAAAATGGAACAAAACCGGTTTAAAATATGTCAAATGTAATGAGTTGCTTTTCTATTCCAAGTTTATTGACGAGGTGGGTTGCCATGAAGTGGCAGTTGGGTGATGAAAAGGATAACCGGATTATAGAGTACGATGGCTGGTTGGACCTGGATGACCTGTCGGCTCCTGACCAACAAGGTGTTTTTGTTTTTGTTTGTGATCGGTTAGAGGTTAAATACGTTGGCCGGGCCTGCGCCAGCCTGCTGGATGAGATGAAATCCGCCATTAGCCAGGGGAAGGCTGCCGGCGCCTTGATGTGCGCCTGGTATGTTGCCGCATCAGAACACGCTGCAGCCGGTTTAGAGAAGTATTGGCTGGAGAGATACCAACCCGCCAATAACTAATTTTATCAAATTCCAAGAATCCCACTTCTAGAAGTGGGATTTAACTTATCTATGGGTGCAAAATATTGAAAAAAATAATATAATGCGAATGTCTGGTATCATAATAAAATATTCAATTATCGAAACAGGAGTTTTTTATGCTTGACAAAATTTTAGTCAAGGGCGCCCGCGCCCATAACCTGAAAAATATAGATGTGGAGATCCCCCGGGATAAGTTCGTGGTTATTACGGGCCTGTCCGGGTCGGGCAAGTCTTCCCTGGCTTTTGACACCATCTACGCCGAGGGCCAGCGCCGGTACGTGGAGTCGCTCTCCGCGTATGCCCGCCAGTTTTTAGGCCAAATGGACAAGCCGGATGTGGATTACATCGAAGGCCTTTCCCCGGCTATTTCCATAGATCAGAGGACAACCAGCCACAACCCCCGCTCCACGGTGGGCACAGTGACGGAGATTTATGACTACCTCCGCCTGCTTTTCGCCAGGACCGGGCGGCCGCACTGTCCCCGCTGCGGCAGGTTGATTACCCGCCAGGCGGTGGAGCAGATGGTGGACCATTTGATATCCCTGCCGGAAGGCGCCAGGCTCCAGATCCTTTCGCCCGCGGTGCAGGGGAGAAAAGGCGAGCACGTCAAGGTTCTTGAGCATATCCGCCGCAGCGGCTTCGTCCGGGTCAGGGTAAACGGCGAGGTGCTGGACGCTTCCGAAGACATCAAGTTGAATAAAAACAAAAAACACACCATCGAAATAGTGGTGGACCGTATAATTATACGCCCGGGCATCGAAAGGAGGCTGGCCGACTCCCTGGAAACAGCGCTGAAACTGGGCGAAGGTGTGGTGACGGCAGCTGTGACCGGCGGTGAAGAAATTATCTTCAGCGAAAATTTTGCCTGCGTGGACTGTGGGATCAGCATCGCCGAAATCTCACCGCGTCTTTTTTCATTTAACACCCCTTACGGCGCCTGTCCGGAGTGCACCGGCCTGGGGTTCAAGAGAGTAATCGACCCCGATCTGGTAATTCCGGACCGGCGCAAATCGATAGCGCAGGGCGCTGTAGAGGCCTGGCCCAAAGGGGGATATTACTACCAGTTCCTGGAGGGGCTGGCCGGGCATTACGGCTTCAGTGTGGATACGCCGCTGGACAGGCTTACCCCGGAACAACTGGATGTAATTTTGTACGGCAGCCGTGGCCAGCGTCTTCACTTTATTCTGCAAAATGGTTTCCATAAGCGCAGGCATGAGAAGTATGGGCCCTTTGAAGGGGTAATCAACAATCTGACCAGGCGCTACCGGGAGACCAGCTCCGAGCGTCAGCGCGAGGAAATCGAGGAGTATATGAGCAGCCGGGTGTGTCCCTCCTGCCAGGGCGCCAGACTCAAACCCGAGGCCCTGGCGGTGAAGGTGGGGGGGCTGTCCATATCCGAGGTCAGCTGGTTTTCCGTGCTTGATGCGAAAAATTTCTTTAGTGAGCTTGAGTTGACCAGCCGGGAGCAGATTATAGCCAGGCAGATTTTAAAGGAGATCAACGAGCGCCTGGGCTTCCTGGTCAATGTCGGCCTGGATTACCTGACCCTGGGCCGGAGCGCGGGCACCCTGGCCGGCGGTGAGGCCCAGCGGATCAGGCTGGCCACCCAGATCGGCTCCGGCCTGATGGGGGTCCTGTATATCCTGGACGAACCCAGCATCGGCCTGCACCAGCGTGACAACCAGCGCCTGCTCAAGACGCTGGAACACCTGCGCGACCAGGGGAACACGCTGATCGTGGTAGAGCATGATGAGGACACCATGCTGGCAGCCGACCATATTATAGATATCGGTCCCGGCGCGGGTGAGCACGGCGGCCGGGTGGTCGCAACTGGCACTTATAAAGATATCGCGCAAAACCCGGATTCGATCACCGGCCAGTACCTGAGCGGCAAATTGTCCATACCCGTGCCGCAATGCCGCCGCCCGTTAAATGGCAGGGCAGTGGAAGTCCTGGGCGCGGCCGAAAACAATTTAAAAAATATAGATGTCGCTTTTCCCCTGGGAGTGTTCATCTGTGTTACCGGTGTGTCGGGCTCGGGCAAAAGCACCCTGGTGAACGACATTCTACACCGCAAGCTGGCCCAGGAACTGCACCGGGCGAAAACTCCACCCGGGGAAAACCGGGGTGTCCGCGGTATCGAACAGCTGGACAAGGTAATCGATGTCGATCAGTCTCCCATCGGCCGGACGCCGCGTTCCAACCCGGCCACCTACACAGGCGTGTTTAATGACATCCGGGACTTGTTCGCGCAAACACCGGAGTCCAAGATGCGCGGTTATAAGCCCGGGCGCTTCAGCTTCAACGTCAAAGGCGGGCGCTGCGAGTCATGCCGCGGGGACGGGATCATAAAAATAGAGATGCATTTCCTGCCGGACGTCTATGTGCCCTGCGAGATATGTAAAGGCCTGCGTTACAACAGGGAAACACTTGAGGTCAGGTATAAGGGAAAAAATATTGCCGACGTGTTGGGATTGACCGTGGACCAGGCGGTGGATTTTTTCAGCCCGATACCCAAGATATACCGCAAGCTGAAGACACTACAGGATGTAGGCCTGGGATATGTCCGCCTGGGGCAGCCGGCGCCAACACTTTCCGGGGGCGAGGCCCAGCGGGTCAAGCTTTCGACTGAATTATCCAGAAGGTCCAATGGCAAGACCTTCTATATCCTTGACGAACCGACCACCGGTCTGCATACGGCCGATATCGACAGGCTTCTTAGAGTGCTGCACCGGCTGGTTGAAGCGGGCGATACCGTTGTGGTCATCGAACATAATCTGGATGTAATCAAGACAGCCGACTATATTATTGACCTGGGCCCGGAGGGCGGCAACAACGGCGGGCAGGTGCTGGCTACCGGCACGCCGGAGGAAGTAGCCTCGGTACCGGGCTCATATACCGGCATGTTTTTGCAAAAGGTACTCAAGTGATGCAAGTGATGCAAGAGTGAAGCAGAAGAACCGTTCGAGACTACTGATAAAGTAACTTTTTTAAAATGAACGGGGCCTGGGAGAACTGTAGGTGAGGCTTCAGCCTTACGACGGAACGGGGACACACCTCTGCTTGGGGATTAGCTTTGACACTGAAGAATGTCCCCGATCGGAATGCCGAGGAATGCCCCGATTGAAATGGCAGGTTAAAACCCGCCCTACAGGTGGCGCCGATCATAAAACGCAGGTCTGCGGACATGAAAAATCAAAAAACAGGCCTTTTTCAGGTCTCAAGCCGTCCCCCTGCTGCACTGGGAAAGCGGTGCGTTGAATTGCAGCTGGAAGAAAAACTGAAACTCCTGCCGGCCAGGCCGGGGGTTTACCTTTACCGGGATGACAAGGGAAAAATTATTTATGTTGGCAAGGCCCTTTCGCTTAAGAACAGGGTTCGCTCTTATTTTCAGCCGGGAGCCCAGCAGCCGCCGAAAACAAAGGTGATGCTGGGGAAAGTGGCTGACTTTGATATTATTGTGACCGACTCGGAAGTAGAGGCGCTGATTCTTGAGCAGAACCTGATCAAGGAGCACCGCCCCCGTTACAATGTCATGTACAAGGATGATAAAAGCTATCCTTATCTGAAGGTGACGGTGGCGGATAATTTTCCGCGGGTCATGATCACCCGCCGCCATGTCAAAGACGGCTCCAGGTACTTTGGCCCTTATACCAGGGTCGGGGCGGTGAATGAGACGCTGCGCCTTTTGAAAAAAATTTTCCCCTTCCGTTCTTGCAAGCAAAAGGAGCCACCTTTAAGGCAGAGGCCGTGTCTTAATTACCATATCAAGCGCTGCCTCGGGCCTTGCGCCGGTGAGGTAGACAGCGACAGGTACCGTACAATGATCAACGAGATATGTCTATTCCTGGAAGGAAGACAGGAAGACCTGGTCAAACGGCTGGCTGCACGGATGGAAGAGGCGGCGGAGGCCCTGGATTTTGAGCTTGCCGCCCGCCTGCGCGACCAACTGCAGGCTGTGCGGGATGTGGTTGAGCGACAAAAGATTATCACCGGCGGCTTTGAGGATCAGGACGTGGTGGCCGCCGCCGGGGCCGGGGAACTGGACGAGGCTTGCGTCATGGTATTTTTTGTGCGAGGCGGCAAGCTTATCGGCCGGGAGCGCTTTATGCTGCGTGGGGTGGCAGACCTCGGCCTGCCGGAAGTAATCACTTCATTTCTCAAGCAGTATTACACGGATGTTGATTTTGTGCCCAGAGAAGTGCTTCTTGCTGTGGAGGTAGAAGATGAGCGGGTTGTGATCGAACAGTGGCTGACCGGCAAAAGGGGCTCTAAGGCAACTTTGAAGACGCCCCGGCGCGGTGATAAGAAAAGGCTGGTTGATATGGTGGCCGCTAACGCCCAGCTGACACTGGAGCAGCGCCTTTCGGAGGAGGCGGCGCGCCGGGAAGATACGGCTGAGGCGCTGGCCGGCCTGGCGGAGGAACTGGGTCTGGCAGGACCGCCCCACCGCATGGAGTGTTATGACATATCCAACACCCAGGGGGTCAACAGCGTCGCTTCGATGGTCGTCTTTGTCGACGGTAAACCCGCTAATGAACAGTACCGCCGCTTCAAGATCCGCACGGTTGAGGGGCCTGATGATTTCGCCTCGATGCAGGAAGCCCTGCGCAGGCGCTTTAAGAGAGCAGCCGAGGAACAGGAGCTTTTTAATTCCGGCTTGATTTCAAGCAAGGAGGCTAAATTCTTCACACTGCCCGACCTTGTTATTATAGACGGGGGCAAAGGGCAGCTTTCCGCTGCCCGCCATGTGATGCGGGAACTGGGGTTCTCCCATATACCAGCCTTTGGCCTGGCCAAAGAGGAGGAGCAGATATTTGCCGAAGGCCGGTCCGCCCCCATTGTGATTAATAGAGAGTCTCCAGCCCTGCACCTGCTGCAGCGCTTGCGGGATGAAGCCCACCGCTTCGCTCTGGCTTACCACCGCAATATCAGGGGCAAAGCCGGCTTGAAATCTCTGTTGGACGAGGTGGAAGGTATCGGTGAGGTGCGCCGCCGCTCGTTGTTAAAAGCTTTCGGCTCCCTGCGGGAAATTGAAAAGGCTACCCCGGAACAGCTGGCCGCAGTGAAGGGCATGACCAAAAAGTCTGCCCAGGCTGTATACGAATTCTTCCACAAGTAAATATATTAATGGCAAACTGTTAAAAGGCTAATCAGAAATAAGCATTATTTAGTTGCGCCCGCAACCAAATAATGCTATATTAATATTATATCTTAGAACCGTGTATGCGCTATTAACAAACACGGTTCTTCCTATCATCATTATAGAATATAGCTAATATGGCGCCGCAGGTTATAAACATTTACGCGGATTTTATCTGTTTTAATCGCTGCTTTAAATTGGAGGGGCTTAAATGGTTGAAGCGCTGCATATGGGTCTAGACGTGGGATCAACGACAGTAAAGTTGGTCATCATGGATGGTAATGGAATAATCGTTTATAAAGATTATAAACGACATTATGCAGAAACCAGAAAACACACTTCTGAATTACTCATGGCTGCATTGGCAAAGGTTGAGGGTCGTCCCCTTACTGCGCTGGTTAGCGGCTCAGCCGGGTTGTCCATTTCTGACTGGCTGGGCATTGAACATATTCAGGAAGTTATCGCCTGCAACCATACCATTGAACGTTATATCCCCCAGACCGATGTGGCCATTGAACTGGGTGGAGAAGACGCCAAGATTACGTTTTTCCGTGACGGTCTGGACCAGCGCATGAACGGCATCTGTGCCGGGGGAACCGGCGCCTTTATTGACCAAATGGCGACCTTATTGGGGACAGACCCGACCGGCTTGAATGAACTGGCTAAACAGCATTCCACCATTTATCCTGTTGCGGCACGCTGCGGCGTTTTTGCCAAAACAGATATTCAGGTGCTCCTGAATGAAGGGGCACGAAAAGAAGATATTGCTGCCTCTGTGTTTCAAGCAGTGGTCAACCAAACCATAAGTGGTCTGGCCTGTGGCAGATCGATTAAGGGAAATGTAGCTTTTCTCGGCGGGCCGCTCCATTTTTTACCGGAGCTGCGGCGTAGATTTAAAGAAACCTTAAAACTGAATGATACCCAGGCTATATTCCCGGCAGGGGGGCAGTATTTTGTGGCCATGGGGGCCGCTTTATCTTCCAGTTCCAATAAGGCGATTTATTTACCAGAACTGATTAAGCGACTGAAGAATGTGGATATATCCAGCCATGAGATTTCTCGCTTGCAGCCTCTTTTCAAGGATGCCGGCGAACTGGATGATTTCCGGAAGCGTCATAACCAGCATCAGATCAGCACAAAAGCGTTGGATTCCTACATCGGAGATTGCTATTTGGGCATAGACGCCGGTTCAACGACGACCAAGGCCGCTTTAATCGATGAAGATGGGGTGCTCCTCTATTCTTACTACGGAAATAATACCGGCAGTCCTTTGCAATCGGCCCTGAATATATTGCGTGACTTGTACAGGCATTTACCTGCTGCCGCTAATATTGCTAACACTGCCGTAACGGGCTATGGAGAAAGGTTATTAAAAGCGGCTTTACATGTTGATGTGGGAGAAGTTGAAACGGTAGCCCATTTTACTGCAGCCCAATTTTTTAACCCCGGTGTGGATTTGATCCTGGATATTGGCGGACAGGATATGAAGTGCCTCAAGATTAAGGATGGGTTCATCGATAATATTATGCTTAATGAAGCCTGTTCGTCCGGTTGCGGCTCTTTTATTGAAGCCTTTGCTCATTCCTTGAATATTCCGGTGCAGGATTTTGCGGAGTTGGCCTTGAGTGCAGAATTGCCGGTAGATTTAGGTTCTCGATGCACGGTCTTCATGAACTCCATGGTGAAACAGTCCCAGAAGGAAGGGGCTACAATAAAAGATATTTCAGCCGGGATTGCCTATGCAGTCATAAAGAATGCTTTATTTAAGGTCATAAAACTTAGAAATGCGGAAGACCTGGGTGAAAACATCGTAGTTCAGGGTGGGACCCTTCAAAATGATGCGGTCCTGCGAAGCCTGGAGATCATCACCGGGAAAGAAGTGATTCGCCCGAACATTGCTCCTTTAATGGGGGCTTTTGGGGCAGCGCTCATTGCCCGCAACCGAAACCAGAAGATGCAGCCGAGTACGCTGTTATCCCTCGCAGAGTTAGAGCGCTTCTCCATCCAAACCCGTTTGTCCCGCTGTGGTGGTTGTGGCAATAATTGCTTGCTGACAATTAATAAGTTTCAGGATGGCAGCCGGTTTACCTCGGGTAACCGCTGTGAAAAAAGTCTGCAGAAAGAAAGCAAAGCCCAATCTATCCCCAATATGTTTGATTATAAATATAAACGGCTCCTCGACTATGAAGCCCTGCCGGAAGCAGAGGCCCCCAGAGGGGTTATTGGAATTCCCATGGTCTTGAATATGTATGAGAACTACCCTTTCTGGTTTACATTTTTTACTGAACTGGGATTCAGAGTGGAGCTCTCCCCCCGTTCTTCGCGAGGGTTGTATGAGCTGGGCACGGAAACCATACCTTCGGATACGGCCTGTTTTCCGGCCAAATTAGTGCATGGTCATATTGCTGCCCTGGTTCAGCAGGGTATAAAAACCATTTTTTACCCTTCTATTATTTATGAGCGTTTAGAGCAGCCAGAGGCCAATAATCACTTTAACTGTCCGATGGTTATTTCATATCCCGAAGTGATTAAAAACAACATGGACATAATCGTGGAAAACGGTGTGAAGTTTATGAATCCCTTCCTGCCCTACGATAGTAAGAAACAGCTGGGTGTTCGGCTCCATCAGGAACTCACTGATTGGCGGATTTCGAAAAAGGAAGTAGCCCGGGCTGTCGACAGGGCCTGGCAGGAAGATCAGCGCTTTAAAAATGATATCCGCCAAAAGGGTGCAGAAATCCTGTTCTGCCTTGAAGAAACCGGCAACTATGGCATTGTGCTGGCTGGAAGGCCTTATCATCTGGATCCGGAAATCAATCATGGCATTCCCGAGATAATTACTTCGCTGGGATTAGCGGTTCTTACCGAAGATGCCGTTGCCCACCTGGGAACCGTTGTGCGGCCCATCCGGGCGATTGACCAGTGGATGTATCATTCACGTCTCTATGCCGCAGCAAGCTTCGTGGGTACCCAGGATAATTTAGAATTAGTGCAGCTGAATTCCTTTGGATGCGGCCTGGATGCCATAACTACCGATCAAGTACAGGAGATTCTAAAGGCATACGGAAAGATTTACACCGCTTTAAAAATTGATGAAGGAGCCAATCTCGGCGCAGCCAAAATAAGACTTCGTTCACTCCTGGCTCTGATCAAGGATAGGAAGTCGGTTAGCCGGTCACTAGAAGCAGAGCCTCCCATCCAGAAGAGAGTTATTTTTACGGAAGAAATGAGGGAACAGCATACCATCCTGTGCCCGCAGATGGCGCCCATCCATTTTGATTTGCTGGAAGATGTATTAAATAGCGAAGGATACCATTTCGAACTACTGCCCGAGGCAGACAAGCAGGCGATAGATGAGGGCGTCAAATATGTGAACAATGACGCCTGTTATCCGGCCATTATAGTCATTGGACAGTTGCTAACAGCTTTGCAGTCGGGCAAATATGACCTGAATAACACTACGGTCATTATGACTCAGACCGGCGGTGGATGTCGAGCCACCAACTACATCAGTCTTTTGAGAAAAGCACTCCAAGAAGCTGGATTTGAAAATATTCCTGTTTTATCTGCCAACCTTTATGGCGCAGAAGAAAATCCTGGCTTTAAAATTACCAAAAACACCATTAATAAGGCGATTAATGGTGTTGTCTGCGGTGACTTGTTGATGCGAGTCCTGCTTCGGGTAAGACCTTATGAGAAAATCCCGGGATCAGCTAACCTGCTTTATAACAGATGGTTGGCACGATGTAAAGAACAATTAGTGACAGGCAGCAAAAAGAACTTGGAAGCCGCTATGCGGGGAGTTGTGGAAGAGTTTGATCAGCTTGAAATAACAAACAAAGCCAAGCCTCGGGTGGGGGTGGTTGGAGAAATTCTGGTCAAGTATCATCCGGCTGCCAACAACTACATTGTGAATCTGTTAGAAGAGCAAGGGGCGGAAGCGGTTCTGCCCGATATGCTGGATTTCTTCCTGTACTGTGCCTATGATTCAGTTTATAAGGCTCAGTATTTATCCAGGAATCCCAAGGAGTTTTTACTTGGGAAGTACTTAATTTATTACCTGGAGAAAAGCAGGAAGGGCATGAAAAGGTTTTTGAAGCAAAGTCAACGTTTTCAGGCGCCCGGTTCGATTTATCATAAGGCTGATCTGGCCAGTCAGGTGATGTCCCTGGGACACCATTGCGGTGAAGGATGGTTTTTAACTGCGGAGATGATTGATTTGATCCAGACCGGGGTCCCCAATATCGTTTGTGTACAGCCATTTGGCTGTCTTCCCAACCATGTGACCGGTAAAGGGATGCTGAAGGAACTCAGAAGACAGTATCCGCAAGCAAACATTACCGCTATTGATTATGATCCGGGCGCCAGTGAAGTGAACCAGCTCAATCGACTAAAGCTGTTGCTTTCCGTGGCCTTCAAGAATATGCAGGAACCCGGCCAATCTAATCCTTCCCGCAAATTAATCAGCGCGGCAACTTACGGCTGTTTTACATAGAATACAAAAAAAATGCGTGAATATGGAAAACCCGGAAGAATTCCAATTCAAATAGTGGTTTTTAATTAAGTTATAAGGAAGTGTTCAACCTTGAATTGTTTTAAGGATGAGGGTTCAATTGGTCGCTTAGTATCTATTTTATGTCGACATGTACAAGCGCATATCTCCAAAGAATTACGTCCTTATAATATTGGCAGTGGTCAATATTCATTGCTAATGGTTTTATCACATAAAAACGGTTCTATGCAGGAGATGTTGGCAAGTGAGTTACAGATGGATAAAGCTAATGTAACAAGAGCTATAACTAAGTTGGAAGGGCAGGGGTATGTACGCAGGGAATCTGATGCTGCAGATAAAAGGGTTTATCGAATTTACCTGACCGACAAGGGACGTGAGGTTATACCTCTTGTTCAAAAGGTCTTATCAGAATGCAATGAATTAATCTCATCCGGATTGGATGAAGACGAGAGGGCGATAGTTATTTGTCTTTTGGAAAAAATGGTCACTAATGCTAGAGTCTACAGACATTAGGTCACTTTACCGGGAGAATCATTTGTGCTTATTATGTGCATTGCATTGACAATGCACATTTTTTATTGTTAGGATAGATGTAATGATAGCAAAGGAGCAAAATTAAAATGTCAGATACGACAAATTTAACCATTCGCATAGATAAAAAACTTAAGGAGCAGGCAGAACAGCTTTTCTCTGAATTGGGCATGAATATGACTACGGCATTCATCGTTTTTGTCCGGCAGGCTGTCCGGCAGGGAAAAATACCCTTTGAAATATCTTTGAATACTCCGAATGCTGAAAAATATGGAGATAAAGGTGTTGGAAGAATAACATGAAGATTGGTATACCAAGAGCATTTTTATATTATAAATATCACTATTTGTGGGAAACTTTTTTTGAAGAATTAGGGATAGAATTTATTGTCAGCCCTGAAACCAATAAAGACATTCTCAACAGAGGCATGACTTATGCGATTGACGAATCCTGTCTGTCATCTAAAATTTATTTAGGACATGTCGAGTGGCTTATAGGCAAATGTGATTATATACTTATCCCTACAATATCTAACTATGCTAGTTCAGGGACAGTATGTACAAAATTTCAGGCAATTTATGATGTTGTCAAAAATACCTTTAGAGATAAAGACATAAAGTTAATTAATTATAACATAGACGTAAAAAATTCAGACTTTGAGGTTAAAGCATTTTTGAAAATGGGTAGATTTCTTGGCAAAAAAAATGCAAGCTGCATGCGTTCTTATCTAATAGCTAAACAAGCTGAGAAAACCGCCAGGGTAATGGATGAAAAGTATCAAGAACAGCTGCTTGACGAAAAGAAAATAAAAATATTACTAATATCACATTCCTACAATATATATGACAAATATATTGGTGCCCCAATCATAGATTATCTTCATGACATGGATGTTATTCCTATTATAGGTGACCTAGCCAATAAAAAGGAAGCCATCTATAATTCCTTTGAAATAAGTGAAACTTTACCCTGGACATACAACAGAGAGCTTGTCGGTTCTATAGTACTGTATAAAAATCGGGTGGATGGAATTATTCTTCTCAGTTCTTTTCCCTGCGGACCCGATTCATTGGTAAATGAAATCATCATCAGAAGGGTAAAAGATAAACCAATACTCAATCTCATTTTGGATGGGCAAGAAGGAACTGCAGGAATAGAAACACGTTTGGAAAGCTTCTTAGATATAATTAATTTTAAAAAGGATGATTATAGTGGGAAAATATAAAGTCAGCTTTCCCCATTTAGGGAGCTACTTTGTGCCTTTGGAAATATTATTTACGGAAGGACTGGATGTTGAATATATCATGCCACCTACAATAACTAAAAGAACCCTGGAACTGGGCAGTCGTTACAGCCCTGATTATGTTTGTGCTCCATTTAAATATACCCTTGGAAATTTTATCGAAACTATTGAAGCCGGCGCCAATACTCTGGTTCAAACCGGAGGTGGTTGCCGACTTGATTATTATGGCGAGCTGCAAGGTCAAATAATAAAGGATCTTGACTATAATGTCCGTTTTGTCAACTTGGTCAAAACCAAATCTTCTTTGCTTATTACATTATATAATGGATTTAAAGAAATTAACCCGGATATGTCACTAAAAAAAATTGCGAAAATTCTTCCTGTGGCCCTGAAGATGGTGGAATATATGGATACTTTTGAAGATTATATCCGAAAAAATGCAGGTTTCGAAAAGCATCCTGGAGCCCTAAAAGAAATTCATCATGAATTTCTAAATGAATTAAGAACAGTAAGAACAAAAAAAGAACTCAATAACACATATCAGAGATACATGAAACGTGTCAAGGGAGTAGAAGTTGAAAAACCTAAAAATCCACTAAAGGTTGGCATAATAGGTGAATACTATACAATTATGGAGCCTTTCAGTAATCACTATATTGAAAGAGAACTTGCGCAAATGGGTATCGTGGTAGATAGATGGATGAATGTATCGAATTCGATCATTCATAATTCCAAAAATAAAATGAAAGAACACATAAAGAATTATGCCGAATATAACATGGGGGCAACAAGTATGGCCACTATAAATAAAGCTCTGGAGTTTGCCAAAAAAAATTATGATGGTATCATCCATGTAAAATCTTCAGGATGTACTCCTGAGATCGATACTATGCCGGTATTGCAGAATATCAGTGCTGATTATAAAATACCTGTTTTGTATTTCAGCTTTGATTCACAAACAAGTGATATTGGCATTCAAACTCGACTCGAAGCATTTTACGATATGATAATGATGAGAAAGGAGGCTAAAAATTGAAAAAATCATATTTGGGCATAGATATTGGCTCTATTTCTACAAAAGCTGTGGTTGTTGATGAAAAATTCGATATATTAGCAAAAGAATACATAATGACTGATGGCGATCCTGTTGGGGCAGTTAAATCTCTTTTATCTATGCTTAAGAAACAATTTGATCAAAAAAATTACGAGATAGTTTCTGTCGGTACAACAGGAAGTGCCCGGAAGCTCATCGGGGTCATGACTGATGCGTCAGTTGTGAAAAATGAAATTACAGCGCACGCTATCGGTACAACCTTCTTATATCCGGATGCGAGAACCATTTTTGAAATAGGTGGTCAAGATTCAAAAATCATCCTTATTAACAATGGGATAGTTGTCGATTATGCCATGAATACACTTTGTGCCGCTGGAACAGGCGCCTTTTTATCAAGTCAGGCCCATAGGCTGCGGGTTGGGGTTAAAGATTTTGGAAAAATCGCCTTGCAATCTAAAAATCCAACACGTATTGCAGCCAGATGTACAGTATTTGCAGAATCTGATCTGGTACATAAGGCCCAGATGGGCCACAAAAAAGAAGATATTATCGCCGGACTTTGTAATTCGGTTGTTTCTAATTATCTTAACAATGTAGGAAAGGGTAAAATAATTGCACCTCCAATTGTTTTTCAAGGAGGGGTAAGCAAAAATGAGGGTGTTGTAAAAGCTTTCGAAGAGGCTACGGGATATCCAGTAATTGTGGACCCCAACAGTCATCTTATAGGTGCTTTGGGTGTAGCAATTTTGGCTAAAAAATCAAGGAATGAAAAGCCATTCACATTTGATATTGCTGATATTGAATTCACTACAGGAGGTATTGATTGCGGCAAATGCCCCAACAACTGTGAAATAATCTGTATTTACAAGGACCATGAACTTATTGATGCATGGGGTAATAAATGTGAAAATGGCGCCATAAAAAAAGCAAGAACCCGGCCTGCTTAACAGGCAGGTCGGCCAGGGCAGGTTTGTGGCCGCCATCCTGGTCTGTACGGTAAACACATATATTATAATATATATGTGAGGTGTAGTATTCCCAACATGTTAAGAGCCTTAAAAGGTAACTTCGCCCGGTTTATCTTCCGATTGCCCCATTTGAGAACCGTCCTCTTGACAGGATATGGTTCCATCAGAGTAAAATTAGAGTAACTGATTAAGTGCAATACAGCTAATATATTGGAGGACGGAAATGCAACACGAAAAACTTCCGGCTGAAAACCCTGATAATACTTTGAAAGCGTGTCAAGAGAATCGTCACCTGGACACGCTTGACAAGCGAGAATACAAACTGGTAGCGGTGGATTTGGACGACACGCTGCTTTCAAGGGATTTGCAGGTTACCGGCCGGGTCAGAAAGGCTGTCGCCGCTGTGCGGGCGGCAGGAGTTTATTTCACAGTATCCACCGGCCGCATGTATAAATCGGCGGTGCGGATCGCGGGGGAACTCGGCATCGGCATACCGTTGATCACATACCAGGGAGCACTGGTGAAAAACTCCCTTTCGGGCGAGGTGCTGGTAGACAGGCCACTACCCCTGGCATATGCCAGGGAAATTATCGCCAGGGTCCACCAGTACGGTTATCACCTCAACGCCTACCTGGACGATCGCCTGCTGATGGAGCGCGACGACGAGGCGGGGCGCCGCTACGCGGCCATAGCCGGCGTGGAAGCTGAAGTGGTGGGTGATCTGCTGGAATACCTGGACCGGGATCCCACCAAAGTTATAGCCATAGCGAAAGAGCCCCTAATTGACCGGCTGAAAAACGAGTTGGACCCCCTTTATGAAGGGAAGATTACTGTCAGTAAATCAAAACCGTATTTTCTTGAGTTTGCCCACATTGAGGCCACTAAAGGGCAAGCCCTGGCTTTCCTGGCCTCGTTTTTCGACATAAAGCGGGAAGAAATCATGGCGGTGGGAGACAGTTATAATGACCTGGACATGCTGGAGTACGCCGGCCTGGGCGTGGTGGTGGGCAACGCCAGGGAGGAAATTAAGAAATTCGCTGATTACGTGACAACCGCTTCATACGGCGATGGCGTAGTGGAAGCGTTGGAAAAGTTTATCCTGGTCTAGAATATAGTATCTTATAAAGACTCTGCTTCAGAATAAATTGACAGGCCTCTGATCATTCTAGTGGGAGGGGGTGGTCATAAATGTATTTCTTCGGTAAAAGTGACTGGTGCACCTTTGAGCAGGGGGCGCAAAAAGAGTGGTTGGTCACCAACGGCATCGGGGGTTATGCCTCCGGCACTATTATTAATGCCAACACGCGTAAATACCACGGTTTGCTAATCGCGGCCCACGATCCCCCGGGCTGGCGCGTCGTTCACTTAAGCAAGTTGGACGAGCGCTTCTCGAGTGGTCCCTGCACTTATAACCTGGCCGCGAATCAGCACGCCTCCGGTTTTGCGGAGCTTGGTTTTATTCATCTCCAGCAGGTCAGGATAGATCCGTTCCCTACTTTTACATATAGTTTCGGCGACATCTTCCTGGAAAAAACTGTTTTCATGGTGCACGGCTCTAACACCACCGTAATATTATACCGGGTGCTGAACGGAACCTCGCCGGGTGTGCTGAGGTTGACCCCCATGGTCAACTGCCGGGGGCACCATTTTATCACCTGCCAGGGACAAATTGATTTCACCCAGACTGTTACCGGCGGCTCCGTCGCAATAAAAGGCAGGGATGAGATGCCTTCATTGAAGTTATCCTGTGATGCCGGTATTTACGTTCAGGACGGAAAATGGTATAACTCTATGGCTTATGCCGCTGAAGAAGAAAGGGGCGAAAACCCTTACGAGGATCTTTATATACCGGGATATTTTGAGATATCCTTCTCCGCTGGAGAAAACAAGTCATTTTCTGTAATCGCCACCACTGCCGATTCCGGCAGTGGTGGCGGTGCAGAGCTGTTGAAAAGTGAAAGAGAGCGGATCAGCAGGATTGTTGATCTGGCGGGCAGCAAAGATCGTTTGATCCGTTGCCTGGCCTGCGCGGCGGACGCATTTATTGTACAGCGGCCTTCAACAGGCAAAAAGACTATTATAGCAGGCTATCCCTGGTTTGCCGACTGGGGCAGGGATACCATGATCGCGCTGCCCGGGCTGACCCTGGTGACTAGGCGGTTCCAGGAGGCGAAGGAAATCCTGCAAAACTTTGTGCGCCACTGCCGCAAAGGGCTCATGCCCAACGCTTTCTTTGACGGTGCCGGCCCGGTGTTTAACACGGTGGACGCTTCTCTCTGGTTTGTCAACGCGGTCTATAAATACCTTGTATACACCGCTGACCTGGATTTTATCCGGGAATGCCTTTACCCGGCAGTTAAGGACATTATCTACTGGTATATGACAGGTACTGAATATAATATTGCCATGGACGAGGACGGCTTGTTAAACGCCGGGTCTCCGCATATCCAGCTGACCTGGATGGACGCCAAGGTAAACGATTGGGTGGTGACGCCCCGGCACGGCAAGGCCGTTGAGATAAACGCTCTCTGGTATAATTCTCTCATGGTTTTTAACACCATTTCCAAACTATTGGAAAAAGAATCTGCTTTTACAGATCTGCCGGAAAAAATTAAAAAAAGCTATCAGCACAAATTTTGGAATGAAAGCGGCGGATACCTCAATGACGTGGTTTCTTTGGACGGAACCGACAATAGCGTCAGACCCAACCAACTGCTGGCGGTGAGCCTGCCTTACAGTATACTGACCCCAGAGCAGATGAGGCGGGTGGTAGAGAAAGTATGGTCTGAACTCTATGTCACCTACGGCATTCGCAGCCTGTCACCATGGGATCCCGCATATCAGGGGATCTACAAAGGCGACCGGATTAAAAGGGACGGGGCTTACCACCAGGGGACAGCCTGGAGCTGGTTGATCGGACCCTTTATTACCGCTTACCGCCGGGCTAATCATTATAACGCGTCCAGCCTTGAGCAGGCCCGCCGGTTTATTTCGCCTTTCCGGGACCAACTGCGCGACCACGGGGTCGGGTATATCTCGGAAATATTTGACGGTGACGAGCCGGCTGTGCCGAGAGGCGCCATAGCCCAGGCCTGGGGCGTGGCCGAGGTACTGCGGGCATACATCGAGGACGTCCTGGAAATTCCGCCGCCCGCTTTAAAAATAATTAAGGAATTGGAAGGAGGCTGCACTGTTGGTGCAACAATGTGATCTGAATGATTTTGAGGGTTTATGCCGGCTGGATTCAACCGGTATGATGGGCGCCCTGGAAGGGCTGCCGGCCCAGTGCACAGTGGCTGTTGGAGATATTTGCGACTGCGTTGAACTGCCGGCGATCGAAGCAATTTCCAATATTGTGGTAACCGGTTTGGGCGGGTCGGCTATCGGCGGTGACCTGCTCAGGGTCTACACCGCCGGTAAGATCTCAGTGCCGGTTACGGTAAACAGGGACTACGTCCTGCCCGAATTTGTCGGCCCGGACACTCTGGTTTTTGCGGTAAGTTATTCCGGCAACACCGAGGAAACCCTGAGCGCTTACGAGGAAGCGCGGGCCAGGGGCGCCTCTGTCATTGCCATAACTACCGGCGGGAAATTGGCCGGAATGGCGGCGAGAGATGGTGTTCCCCTGGTGAAAATACCTGCCGGCTGCGCTCCCAGGGCTGCCACCGGTTATTTGTTTATTCCCACCCTGGTCATCCTGCAGCGGCTGGGCCTGCTGCCGGATTTAACCGGTGAGATAACCGCAATGGCCGGATTTATCAAGGAACTGCAAAATAAGATCGGGCCGGAATCTCCCGAGGAGGAGAACGTGTCCAAACAGATCGCTCATAAGCTTTATAAAAAAATACCCGTGGTCTGGGGGGTGACCGGTACTACCGAAGTGGTGGCGCAAAGGTGGAAAGGCCAGATTAATGAGAATGCCAAGGCGCCTGCTTACTGGAATGTATTTCCCGAGTTAAACCACAACGAAATAGTCGGTCTCGAATATCCTCCGGAGATTTTGAAAAAAATCCACGTGGTCATTCTTCGGGATGAGCAAGAACATCCCCGGGTGCAAAAGCGCATTGAGATTACCAAGGGCATAATAAAAGATGCCTTGGACGGGGTAACTGAGGTCTGGTCCTCTGGTGACGGGGATCTGGCCAGGCTGTTTTCCCTGATATACACAGGTGACTATGCCAGCTTATACCTGGCGGCGCTATACGGCATTGATCCCGGCCCCGTCAAAATTATAGATTATCTCAAATGGGAGCTTGCAAAAGAGTGAAGCTTTTTGCAGACTACCACACCCATACTAAATACAGCGATGGCCGGGGCAGTCCGGCGCAAAACATAGAGGCGGCAGCCGGCCGGGGGCTGGCAGAGGTGGCTTTAACCGATCACGGACCGAGAAGCATAGGCATCGGTGTGGCAGGGCCGGAAACATTTATAAACATTAAGGAGGAGGTGACCGCCCTGGCTCCCGTGCTGCCAGATATTAAAGTGCTGGTGGGAGCGGAGGCAGCGGTAATCGGCAGCGACGGCCGCCTTGAGCTGCCGAAGGAGATTATCGGCCAGCTCGACCTATTAATCGCCGGCCTTCACCCCTACTACATGCCTGATAACCTGAGGGACGCCCTGCTGTACACACTGCCAAACCTGGCAGCCAGGCTCAATAGGAGCGCCCGAGAAAAAATGCGCAGCACCAACACCAAGGCTATGATTGAAACTATTCACAGCTACCCGGTCGATATTATCAGCCATCCTGATCTGATGCTGCCTGTGGATACGAGTGAGCTTGCCCGGGCTTGTGCCGAAAAAGGAACCGCCCTTGAAGTAAACACCGGCCACGATTATAATAAAGAAGAAATTGTGCGCTCCGCGGCTCGCTGGGGGGCCAGGCTGGCCATAAACAGTGACGCCCATTATCCCGAAAGCGTGGGGGAACTTGACTCCGGGCTGGCGCTGGTGGAAAGGCTGCGCTTCCCGGTGGAAATGGTCATAAACGCTGTGTGCTGATCGTGTCAAGGGGACGCTTCTCCTGACACGTTCTAAGGGATTAAGGAATGACTTCCGAATTCTGATAGTGAAGAACAATCTGGGAGGTTTAGCAATGACCGCGCCAAAACTTGTAATTGTTACTGGTCTTTCCGGATCGGGTAAGACTCAAGCCCTCCACAGTTTGGAGGATCTGGGCTACTATTGCATTGACAACCTGCCTCCCGCCCTAATTCTTAAATTCGCCGATCTGTGTGCACAGGCCGCCAATAAAATTAATAAAATAGCATTGGGTGTTGATATCAGGGGAGGAGAATTTTTTAATACCCTGTTTGAAGTCCTGAATGAATTAAACAGCCGGGGCATCCGCTACGAGATCCTCTTCCTGGAAGCCTCCGATGAAACTCTGGTGCGCCGCTTCAAAGAATCCAGGCGCCGCCACCCCCTGAGCGCTTACGGAGAGGTCCTGGAGGTTATCCGCCAGGAGCGTAGCCTTTTACAAGAACTAAGGGGTCGCGCCAACAAAATTATCGATACATCAGGCCTGGTACCTAAACAGTTGAAAGATGAAATAGCCGCAATTTTTTCCGATCAAACGGGGCATACCGGTCTGCATATAACTGCCGTGTCCTTTGGTTTTAAATATGGTATACCGCTGGATTCTGACCTGGTTATTGACGTGCGTTTTCTGCCCAATCCGCACTACCAGCCTGAACTGAGCAGTTTTACAGGCAACGATCAGCCCGTCCGGGACTATGTCTTCAGATCTCCGGTGACGGAAAGGTTTATGAACAAGTTTATTGACTTTGTGGGTTTCCTGATTCCTGAATACATTAATGAAGGTAAGACAACTTTAATGATCGCCATCGGCTGCACGGGAGGTAAGCACAGGTCAGTAGCTCTGGCTAACAGGCTGAGCGAGATCCTTGGCGATAAAAAATACCGGGTAACAGTTCGGCACAGGGATATAAACAGGCTGTAGGGATACAGTACCTTATTTAGTTTACTGGTTGTTAATAAATTGATTTAGGGGCTGAAAAATGGTCATGCTCAAATGGCTATACCCTGGGATGAAAGTTAAACGGTGGTTGTTTCTTGCTCTGGCCGGTTTGCTATTGGCCACGCTCGGGGTGGATCTTTTGATGAAGGGCAGGTTGCTGGGAGACTTTGCCCATTCTTTTCATCAACTGGAAAGCGTTCTTTTAGGTGATGAGTATAGCAAGCTGGCCGGTATTATTATTGTAATATCCGGCCTGGGTATAATGGTATTTGGCATTCTGAGAGCTTTTCACTCTGTAGCGGGCGCGCTGGCGCCCGGTGAAGAAGGCCGGATGGCGGATATAATTTACGCCAGACGGAGTCTCAGGCGCGGGCCGAAAATTGTGGTTATTGGTGGCGGCACAGGACTGTCGGTGCTGTTGCGCGGCTTAAAAAAATACACCAGCAATCTGACCGCTATTGTTACCGTGGCAGATGACGGAGGCAGTTCCGGTCGCCTCAGAGGAGAGTTAGGCATACTGCCGCCGGGAGACATCAGGAACTGCCTGGTTGCCCTTGCCGATAAAGAACCACTTATGGAAGATTTGCTGCAGTACCGTTTTTCAAGTGGCGTACTGGCGGGACACAGTATGGGCAACCTGCTGTTAGCTGCTCTGACCGATATGACCGGCAGGTTTGACCTGGCCGTGCGAGGTTTAAGCAAGGTCCTGGCTATTCGCGGCCAGGTGCTGCCAGCGACACTTTCCGACGTTACTCTATATGCCGAGCTGACAGACGGCCGGGTGGTGAAGGGCGAGTCACAAATACCTCTCAGTAATGGCACTATCAAAAGGATCTATCTGAAACCATCCCGTTGCCTGCCGCTAGCCGGGGCGCTGGCGGCTATCGCGGAGGCGGATGCGGTCGTACTGGGCCCGGGAAGCCTTTATACCAGCATAATCCCCAACCTTCTGGTAAAGGGCATGCCGGAAGCCCTCGCCAGGACACCGGCCACTAAAATTTGCGTATGCAATGTAATGACCCAGCCAGGTGAGACCGGTGGATTTACAGCGTCGTCTCACCTGCAGGCGATTATCAGCCACACCGGTAAATTATTGGATTACGCGGTTCTGAATACGGGCCAGGTACCATTCAAGCTGCGAGCCCGCTACCGCCAGGAAGGGGCCGAACCGGTTACGGCAGATGTCAGCGAAATTAAGAAGCTCGGCATTAAAGTAGTTAGTGAGGACCTAATCCACAAGACGGATGTTGTCCGGCATCACCCGGACAAACTGGCGCGGGTTATATTGAAACTTGTTTACTCCGAAAAAATACTGCAAGAGGAAAGAAAGTATTCAAGGGGGCAAAAAAAAGGAGATTCTGAGCGCGAACTGTCATTGTTATAGGGATTGGGGGTTGCCCCCATTTCTGGATAAGCCGTCTTAGTTTCCGTCGGACGCCGTCTCATTAAGAGGCGTTTTTTTTTGTGGTATAATATAGGCAAAATGAAAGAGGGGAGCGGTTTGTCCTTTTCGACAGCAACCAAAAACGAATTAGCCCGCGTGATAGGGCAGCGTTCCTGTTGTCGTCTGGCTGAGCTGTCCGCCCTCATCAAGATGGGCGGCAGTGTCCAGATAAGTAGCGGCCAACGCCTGTCCCTGCATATTACAACTGAAAACGCGGCTGTCGCCAGAAAAATACTATCGCTTGTAAAAAGCCTTTTTGGCCTGCAAACAGAGGTATTGGTCCAGAGAAAGAAACGACTGAAAAAGAACTATGTCTACCTGATACGAGTTCCTTTTCAGCAGGAAAACAACGATATTCTTTACCGGTTGGGTATGGTGGACGAATTGGGCCGCCTGAGGGATATGGCGCCCCGCGGCCTTTTACGCCGTGAGTGCTGCCGGCGCGCTTACCTGCGGGGCGTTTTTCTCGGCGGAGGTTCGGTTAACCGGCCCGAGGGCAATTATCACCTGGAAATCATAACCGACAATAGATTGTTTGCTGAGACTATCAGCAGTCTCATGAATAAATGCAACCTGGCTGCCAAGTCAAGCTTGCGAAAAAACCGGAATGTTGTTTATCTGAAAGAGAGCGAGCATATTGTCAGGTTTTTGAATATTATTGGCGCCCACTCCGCTCTGCTTAATTTCGAAAACGCCCGAATTTATAAGGATGTGCGCAATAATATCAACCGCCTGGTTAACTGCGAGACGGCCAACCTTAATAAAACAGTGAATGCCGCCGTCCGGCAGATCGAAAATATTAATTTAATCAATAACACATTGGGGCTGGAAAAGATACCGGAGTCCCTCAGAGAAACTGCGGAGCTCCGGCTGAAATATCCCGGCGCGTGCCTGGCGGAGCTGGGGAAATTAATGCGGTCACCCCTTGGCAAATCAGGGGTCAACCACCGCCTGAGAAAAATTGAAGAGATCGCTGAAAAGATACGGGGCAACAAGACATGAGGCGGATTCAAAGATTTCCCTCTCCGGGTCCCAAAAATTCGATGAAGTATTCCTTTAAAATAGTCAGCCTTCCCAGGGTAGCTTTTAATTTCCTGATTATCTCCCTGTGCCGCTACCTCCCTTTTTTGGGCCTGAAGAATTATTTATGCCGCAGCCTTTTGGGCGTCAAAGTGGGCAGAGACGTATCCATTGGGCTGATGGTTATGTTCGATGTTTTTTTTCCACAGCTGATTTCTGTCGGGGATAACAGCATTATCGGCTACAACGCTACTGTTTTGACCCACGAGTTTCTGGTGGAGGAGTTTCGCAAAGGTCCGGTGGAGATTGGCGCTAATGTGCTTATCGGTTCCAACGTTACTATCCTGCCCGGGGTGCGTATCGGTGACGGCGCCAGGGTGGGGGCCGGTTCACTGGTCAACCGGGACATCCCGCCGCATACCCTGGCGGCCGGGGTGCCGGCAAGGATCATACCAGACAGCGGGGACAAATCTCTATCGACGTACACCTATCGCTAACCGGTACTCTGACAGAAGAATAAGCAGGGAGCAAGGATGATCTAATGAGTGTGATTATTGAACTATGGCGGGATTTCTGGCGGGATCCCTGGCAACCGCGATTTGCAATACCTCTGGTGGTTATAAATTTGCTGGGCGCCGGATACGGGTATTACTGGTATCACGAGCAGCTCGCAGCTACTCCTGTTCTCTTCTGGCTCTTTGTCTCAGACAGCCCCCTCTCCGCCACTCTTTTTGCCTTGGCGCTGCTGCTCAGGGGTAACAGCCCCCTGAAACTGCTGTTTCAGGTAATTGCCTTTACGGCCGTGATTAAGTATGGGTTATGGGCTATTGCCATCATCACACATTACTGGGCTCTGTACGGTAATGTCGGTTATATTGAGATTGTGCTCTGGGTTTCTCACCTGGGTATGGCTGCCGAAGGTATTATTTTCTTAAAAACCCTGCGGTTTGAACGGGTAATCGGATACATAGCCGGCCTATGGATGCTCATAAACGATATAATGGATTATGCTGCCAGGCTGCACCCCTACCTATTTGCTGCCGGACAGGAACGCGTGGCCTTATTGACAGCTCTGCTCTTAACTGTTGGCATTACTTGCGGCCTGGTTATGCGCCGCCAGCGCAAGTCTGTAAAACGGGCTTAAAAATTAGGCCCTGAGCAAATTAAGCTTTATAGCAGGAGAACATCCTCTTTTCCGAGAATAAATATAACACGATCCGCCATTTTTTTTGAGGAGTGAGTTTGCAGTGAGGATGGGTTATGATCTGAATATAGCACAAACGCAAAAATTAATTTTGACCCCAGAATTGCGCCAGGCGATAACTGTGCTGCAGTTCTCTTCACTTGAACTTGCCAGTTATATAGAGCAGCAGCTCCAAGAGAACCCTCTTTTGGAATTGTCTGATGATAATGGAGAGCAGAACCTTGAGCTTTTGGACAAGGATAAGGAGGACGAGACCGGAGATAAAAGGGAATATGATCTGGACTGGGAGTTGTATTTTCAGGACAGCAGCGATTTGGGTTTGAGATGTCAGGAAAGGAAACGGGAACAGCCGGAATACAGTTATGAAAATTTCCTTTCCCGCGCACTCACACTTGCCGAACACATGCTCTTCCAGCTTTATCTGAGTCCTTGCACTAACATGGAACGTTTAATCGCCGAATATCTTATCGGCAATATAGATGAAAAGGGCTACCTCCGGATGTCGCTGGAAGAAGCTGCAGACCGGCTGGAAGTCAGTCAAATTGAAGCAGCCAGAGCTTTGCTTTTAATTCAGGGTTTTGACCCGCCCGGTGTCGGAGCCAGAGATTTACAAGAATGTCTGATGATTCAGTATCGCGCTCTGGGCATAGATAATGAGAATGTCAAGGCCTTAATTGAAAATTATCTGGAACTCCTGGCCAGGGGGAAAATCACCCGGATAGCCCATGAACTGGGTGTCACTGTGCAGAAAGTCCAGGAGGCGGTCGATATATTAAAGACGCTGGATCCTAAGCCCGGCCGCAATTTTTCAGACCCCGGCAATAACCGCTTTATCATTCCTGATATCGTTGTGGAAAAAGTGGAAGGCGAGTATATAATTCTAGTCAATGACGTGATTGCTCCAAGGATAACGATCAATTCCACTTACCGCTCCGTACTGGCTAAAGAAAAAAGCTGCGACTCGCAGACCCGCCGTTTTGTCGAGGGCAAGCTGAATGCCGCGGTCTGGTTGATCAGAAGCATTGAGCGGAGAAGGCTGACCCTGTATAAAGTGGCTAACTGCCTGGTGGATATGCAGCGGGGGTTTTTGGACTACGGCATCAAGTACTTGAAACCGCTCAGCCTGAAGAACGTTGCGGAGAAAGTCGGACTGCACGAGTCCACGATCAGCAGGGCCACTTCCAACAAATATATTCAGACCCCCCAGGGTGTATTTGAGATGAAGCAATTTTTTTGTACCGGCTTGCATAATGTCACCGGATCAACCATATCGTCCTGCTGTATTAAGAAGATGCTCCAGGAAATAATAGACGGGGAGGACTGCCGGGTTCCTCTGAATGACCAGAAAATATCTGATTTACTTAAACAAAAAGGAATTAAAATCTCCAGGCGCACTGTGGCGAAGTATCGCAGCGAATTAAACATCCCGGCCATCGGGAAAAGGATCAGATATTAGCGTTGATATAGTAAGTCTCACTGTTGTAAGATGCTTACGTCCCCTTGCGGCAGCAACGGCGTCATTTTATGGGGTATAGACGCGAAGTTTGTCCCTATATTTTATCTCGCGAAATAGGATCAGGAGCAGGATCTTTAAAAGATGACGGAGAATACAGAATAGTAATTAAATTTACCAAAGTAGGCATACTAATGAAAGGAGCGTATCACAATGGGGTACAAAATAGGGATTAACGGACTGGGTAGGATTGGCCGTGACGTGTTGAGGTGCGCGCTCAAGCGCCCGGACATCGAGGTAATGGCGGTGAATCACAAATCCAGGAGGATCTCAGTTACCGATACGTACGCTCAATCTATAGGGCATATGCTCAAATACGACTCAATCTATGGCATTTTTGACCAGGAAGTCGGCTCGACAAAAGATGCTATTGTAGTTAACGGCCGCGAGATAAGAATCCTGGCGGAAGGGGATCCTACCCTGTTGCCCTGGAAAGAACTTGGTGTGGATTACGTGGTTGAGTCAACCGGCAGGCTGAATGACCCGGCTGACGCCGGCAAGCATATCCAGGCGGGCGCCAAAAAAGTGATTTTAACCGGTCCGGCCAAGGGCGACAGCGAGTGCCTGTCGGTAGTGATGGGTGTTAACGAGGAAAAATACGATCCCACCCAGCACCATGTGGTATCAAACGCGTCTTGCACCACTAACTGCCTTGCTCCGGTAGCCAAGGTGTTGAATGATCATTTTGGCATTGTAAAAGGTTTGATGACAACTGTGCACGCCTATACTAACGACCAGCAACTTCTTGATATGCCTCACCGGGATATGAGGCGGGGCAGGGCTGCTACCCTTTCTCTCATTCCCACTACCACCGGGGCGGCAAAAGCTGTGGCGCTGGTACTCCCCGAGTTGGAAGGCAAAATCAACGGTTTTGCCATCAGGGTACCTCTCCCCACCGTTTCAGCAGTGGATCTAGTGGTGGAGCTAGCTAAAACGGTAACAGCAGATGAGATCAATGCCACTCTAAAAGAAGCCGCCAACGGGTATTTGAAGGGTATCCTGGATTATTGCGAGCTTCCCCTGGTATCCGCCGATTTCAAGGGCGATCCCCATTCGGCGATCATTGATTCTCTGTCAACCATGATTATCGGCGATAATATGGCCAAGGTTATTGCCTGGTATGACAACGAGTGGGGTTATTCCGAACGGGTGTTGGATCTACTGCTTTACATGGCTTCGCGGGACAAGTAGATACTGGCTGAACAGGAGTTTCAAAAGAAATATGGTTATAATTTACGGAGAAAGCGCTGTAGAATAAAGACAGTTCGTGTGCCGGCGCTCCAGCCCCGGGTAAGGTAACCGGATTGGGGTGCGGGTGAACTGGCGTATTTTGCAGCGCTTTGCAGAGATTACAGAGATTATGGAAGGGAGGTGTCGCGGCCATGGCTAAAAAAACTGTCAGGGATATTGATGTAAAAGACAAAAGGGTCCTGGTAAGAGTGGACTTTAATGTCCCCCTGGATAAAAACAGCCTGGTTTCGGACGACACCAGGATTATTGAGGCGCTTCCGACGATAAACTACCTCATTGAACATAGTGCAAAAGTAATTCTTCTATCCCACCTGGGTCGCCCCAAAGGACATATTGATGAGAAATATAGAGTGGATCCTGTAGCCCAAAAACTATCCGAACTGCTGGGCAGGGAGGTTGCTAAAGTTGACGACTGCGTGGGCGACGTGCCGCGGGAAGCTATCGGACGGATGCAGAACGGAGACGTGATATTGCTTGAGAACGTCCGCTTTCACCCGGAAGAAGAAAAAAATGATGAAAGATTCTCACAGCAGCTGGCTGAACTAGCCGATATTTATGTGAATGACGCTTTTGGTACAGCCCATCGCGCCCATGCCTCCACTGCAGGTGTTTCCGAGTTTTTGCCTGCGGTGGCAGGCTTTTTAATGGAAAAAGAACTGGATATCCTGGGCCGGCTTTTAATTCACCCGGAACGGCCATTTGTAGCCATTATGGGCGGGGCCAAGGTTTCAGACAAAATCGCTGTTGTGTCAAACCTGTTGGATAAAGTTGACACGATGATTATAGGCGGCGGTATGTCCAACACATTCCTGCAGGCGCAGGGTTATGACGTCGGCAAATCACTGTTGGAAGCAGATAAAATTGACCTGGCCAAGGGTATACTGGCAGAAGCAAAGAATAAAGGAGTAAAGCTGCTCCTGCCTGTGGATGTGGTGGTGGCGCCGGGCGCCGCGCCGGATGCCGAGCAGAAAACCGTCCCGGTCAGTGAGATCCCGGCTGAGTGGATGGCTCTTGATATCGGACAGGAGACCGTGGCGGAGTTTACCGAGGCTTTAAAACCAGCCAGTACCATAGTATGGAACGGTCCTATGGGCGTTTTTGAGATGGCGCCATTCGCCAGAGGCACCGAGGCGATCGCGCTGGCTATGGCCGAGAGCAAGGGTACTACAATAGTTGGCGGTGGGGATTCCGTCTCCGCGATAAAAAAGACCGGTGTCGCGGACAAGATAACCCATATCTCAACCGGCGGCGGCGCTTCCCTGGAATTTCTAGAGGGCAAGGTCCTCCCCGGTGTGGCGGTGCTGCTGGACAAATAATAATTAAAATAGCTATGAAAAGGGTGGTCTGATGTCACGCAAACCGGTGATTGCAGGAAACTGGAAAATGTTTAAAACTGTGCCCGATGCTTTGACCTTTGTTCAGGATATCAGAAAAACGGCAGTCGGCACGGATCATATCGAAGTGGTTTTATGCCCACCCTTTACCGCTGTGACACTGATGTCGGAGGGCCTGCGCGGTTCAGGCATTTATCTGGGCGCCCAGGACGTTTTCTGGGAGGACAAAGGAGCCTTTACCGGGGAAGTATCTCCGGTGATGTTGAAAGACGCGGGATGCGGTTATGTAATTATCGGCCACTCCGAGCGCCGGCAGTATTTCGGGGAGACCGATGAAAAAGTAAACCAAAAAGTCAAAGCTGTTTTAGGTCACGGGCTGACGCCGATCATGTGTGTCGGTGAGACTCTGGACGAGCGGGAGGCGGGTGTCACCAAGAAAGTGGTGCGCATCCAGACCACGTCCGGTCTGGCCGGACTGGCCCCGGAGCAAGCTGCAGGCATGGTGATAGCTTACGAGCCGGTATGGGCTATCGGTACCGGACGGACCGCCTCAGATGAAGACGCCCAGGAAGTGATAGCTTATATCCGGGGCATTATACAGGAGCAGTTCGGGGCGGAGGCCGCCGGGAACGTGCGCATCCTTTACGGCGGCAGCGTAAAACCTGAAAATACAACCGGGCTGATGTCCAAGAGCGATATTGACGGGGCTCTGGTAGGCGGGGCCAGCCTGGAAGTGGACAGCTTTACGGAAATTATCAAAAGAACATCCGAAACAAAAAGATGAAACGAAAATCGTGTCAAGAGAGCCGTCCCCCTGGCACGCCTCTGACACGGTGGAGGTAATATTTTGACATCAGAGGTAAAGCCGCTGGTCCTGGTAATACTGGACGGCTGGGGTGTCGGGGCCTCAGTTCAGGGAAACGCCATAGCCAGGGCAGATCTGGCTAATTACAACAGCTTTCTGGCAAAATACCCGCACACAATCCTTGTCTGTGCCGGCGAAGGAGTCGGCCTGCCGGAGGGCCAGATGGGAAACTCCGAAGTGGGACACCTGAATATGGGCTCCGGCCGGGTAGTATACCAGGACCTGACCAGAATTACCAGAGAAATCAGGCTGGGCGCCTTTTTTCAGAATGAAGTATTACTCGACGCCATAAATCATGCTAAAAATAACGACAGCGCCCTGCATTTAATGGGCCTTTTATCAGATGGCGGGGTGCACAGCCATATCAGCCACCTGTATGCCCTGCTCGACCTGGCGGCGCGGGAAAACATGCGCAATGTGTTTATCCACGTCTTTCTTGACGGGCGTGACGTCCCGCCGGCCAACGCGAAAGAATATCTCACTTCCCTGGAGCAAAAATTAAGAGAAATCGGCTTTGGCGCAGTGGCCACGGTGATGGGGCGCTATTACGGCATGGACAGGGACCGCCGCTGGGACCGTACCGAACGTGCCTTTAACGCCATGACCTGCGGCGAGGGTACCCATACGGAGACCGTGCTGGAGGCGGTTGATCGCGGCTACTACAGAAATGAGACCGATGAATTTATTCAACCTACCGTTATTATCAACAGCTCCGGCGACGCCCTGGGTAACATAACCAGCGGTGACGCCGTCATTTTCTTTAATTTTCGGCCGGACCGGGCCCGCCAAATCACCAGGGCTTTTACCGACAAGGATTTTGATAGCTTTACCAGGAAAAACGGATACCCAGCCGTGCATTTTACCTGTATGACTCTTTACGATAAAAACATCGAGGCGCCAGTAGCTTTTAAACCGCAGTCTTTAAAAAACACACTGGGAGAAGTGCTGGGCAAAAACGGCATCCGTCAGCTCCGCCTGGCAGAGACCGAGAAATACGCCCACGTTACATTTTTTTTCAATGGTGGTGTAGAAGAACCGAACCCGCTGGAAGAGAGGATCCTGATCCCCTCGCCCAAAGTGGCTACCTATGACCGCAAGCCGGAAATGAGCGCGCGCGAGGTAACCGACAGTTTCCTTGATGTGATCAGAGAAGACCGGTTCAAAGTGATCATCATGAATTACGCCAATTCCGACATGGTGGGGCATACTGGGGACATGGGCGCCACAATCGAAGCGCTGGAGATCGTGGACAGTTGTGTAGGGAAAGTGGTACAGGCTGTTTTAGACAGGGACGGCACGGTCTTAATCACGTCTGACCACGGCAACGCCGATGAAATGGAAGACAGTAAAGGCTGCACTGTTACCTGCCACACTACCAACCCGGTGCCCTTTATATATATTAACCGTAATGTTGAAGGTGTCAGGCTGCGGGAAGGCAGCCTGCGGGATATAGCCCCCACTATCCTGCAATTGCTGGGGATCCCCAAGCCGGCGGAGATGACCGGATCTACATTAATAACAGCTGAGGAGTGATACCTATGTCTACTATTATTGAAGAAATCATGGCCAGGGAGGTACTGGATTCGCGCGGGAACCCTACTGTTGAAGTCGATCTATACCTTGCAGATGGGACTATGGGCAGGGCGGCAGTTCCCTCCGGCGCCTCGACGGGCGCTTATGAGGCAGTGGAACTGCGGGATGAAGACAAATCGCGCTACAACGGCAAAGGAGTATTAACAGCTGTTGAGAACGTAAATTCCATCATAGCCCCTGAAATTGAAGGATATGACGCCACCGACCAGATCGGCATCGATCAGGCCATGATTGAACTGGACGGCACGCCCAACAAGGCAAGGTTCGGCGCCAACGCCATCCTGGCCGTATCCATGGCTGCCGCCAAAGCCGCAGCCATGGCTCTCGGACTGCCGCTGTACCAGTATCTTGGCGGCGCCAATGCCAAAGTGCTGCCGGTACCGATGATGAATATTTTAAACGGCGGCAAACATGCCGACAACAACGTCGATATTCAGGAATTCATGATCATGCCGGTAGGCGCGCAGAATTTTGCCGGGGCACTAAGGATGGGTACGGAAGTCTATCACCAGCTGAAAAGCGTCTTGAAAAGGAGGGGCCTCAACACTGCGGTGGGAGACGAAGGCGGTTTTGCGCCGATGCTCGGCTCTAACGAGGAGGCGCTGGAAGTGATCGTGGAAGCTATAGCAGCCTCAGACTACAAGCCGGGCGAGGAGATCATGATCGCCCTTGATGCCGCGGCTACAGAGTTCTACAAGGACGGCGAATATGTTTTTGCAATGGAGGGGACCAGCCGCAGCGCGGCGGAAATGGTGCAGTATTACGCCATGCTGGCGGACAAGTACCCGATTATTTCCATAGAGGACGGTCTGGCGGAAGACGACTGGGAAGGCTGGCTCAAGCTGACCGAAACGCTGGGGGGTAAGGTCCAGATTGTGGGCGACGACCTCTTTGTAACCAATACCAGCAGGCTGGCAAGAGGAATCGAGTCCGGCGTGGCCAATTCGATTTTAATCAAGCTGAACCAGATCGGCACCATCACCGAAACCCTGGACGCCATTGAGATGGCCAGGCAGGCTGGATATACCTCAGTAGTTTCCCACCGCAGCGGCGAAACGGAAGACGCCACCATCGCCGACCTGGTTGTCGCGGTCAACGCCGGCCAGATTAAAACTGGCGCCCCGTGTCGCACCGACCGGGTGGCCAAGTACAACCAGTTGCTCAGGATAGAGGAAGAGCTTGGAGATTTGTCATTGTACAGGGGTAAAAAGAGTTTTTTTAACTTAAAATAGTTACCTGAAATAGTTATTGTTGACACTGAAAATTCTTTATATTATAATGTTGGTTGTGGCTTTTAAGCTTTGTCCGTTTATATCTAAGGAGGGAAATTCTCTATTATGAAGACCTTTATGGCCAAGCCTGGCGATATGAAAAACCGCAAGTGGTACATACTGGACGCCGAGGGTAAGGTTTTAGGCAGGCTTGCCGTGGAGGCGGCCAAGATCCTGCGCGGGAAACACAAGCCGGATTTCACACCGCATGTTGATACAGGCGACCATGTGATCGTAATAAATGCGGAGAAAGTGAAACTGACCGGAAACAAGTTAAGAACCAAGAAATACTACAGGCATTCCGGTTATCCCGGCGGCCTGAAAGTTGTAGATTATGAAACACTGATGAAAACCAGGCCTGAGTTGGCCGTGGAAAAAGCAATTACCGGCATGCTGCCGCACAACCGGCTGGGAGCCGACATGGCCAGGAAGCTCAAGGTATATAAAGGCTCTGAGCATCCGCACCAGGCGCAAAAACCCGAAGCCAGGCAGATGCAGTAGGGAAGGAGGAATAGACAGAATTGGCACAGGTTATGTTTTACGGCACCGGCCGCAGGAAAAACTCGGTGGCAAGGGTATTCCTGGTACCCGGTGAAGGCAATGTTACTATTAACAACAAGCCGATTAGCGAATATTTTGGCCGCCGGACACTGGAAATGGTTGTCCGCCAGCCGATAGAATTGACGGGAGTCGCTTCCCGCTTTGATATCCGGGCCAAAGTCTTGGGCGGCGGCATCAGCGGCCAGGCCGGTGCGATCAAGATGGGCATTGCCCGCGCTTTGATCCAGGCCGACCCCAATCTTCGTCCCCTTTTAAAAAAGGCCGGTTTTTTGACCAGAGATCCGCGCATGAAAGAGCGCAGAAAGTATGGTCTGCGTAAGGCCCGCCGCGCTCCTCAATTCAGCAAGCGTTAACAATCAAAGGAAGGTAAAACCTTCCTTTTTTGATGTGGATATGTGTTATAATTATTTATGAATTATATTTTCTGGAGGGAACGGTGGACCGTTTACTTTTTGTCTTTCTTCTTACTGCTTTTATCAACCTGATCAATACTTTAACCCGCAGTTCCCGCCTTTCCGGTGTCAGGACAAAACACCTGGCCACCGCTATCTCGCTTTTCAGTGTCGTTTACCTTGCGGCTAGTTTTGCCAACACCCTCCAGGCCCCCCTGCTGGCCTCCACAGTAGAGCGCGCTATAGAAGAAGCTTATAATCAATCCCTGTTAATATCTCCCGGTAACGTCACCGAAAGCCCATTGTACCAGGGAATGCTGGCAGAATTGAGCCACAGGCTCCGCTTTGTGATCCTGGGCGCCACCCTTGGTACGGTGGCGGGTATTTTGGTGATCCCCAGTTTTGTCACTTCTTTTTCCAACGCGATTAAATCATTTGGTCAGACCGGCTCAGTTTTCAAGGTAATTTATCTTTTTTTCATATCAATGTTTAAGCCGGGCAGCGGCATACTCAGGTTCAGGATGTCCTCCCGGGACACGCTCAGAGAGTTGCTTGCCAGGAAAATGAGCATCCCTAAAGGTTTTATATACTGGAACCTGGCCAGTTACAGCCTGTGGACGGTTAACGTGTTGTCCGGTCTATATGCTGGCGCCCTTTACCCGGAATTTCGCTCAACTGCGGTGCTGATGGCTTCTATAGTAGGCAACGCTTCAATTGTCGTCAACGTAATGATGGTCGACCCTGTCCTGGCCAAAGTGACCGATGACGTGGCCAGGGGTGCAAAAGCAGAAATCGAGCTGAAGCAGATAATTTTTTTCCTCGCCATTTCAAGCCTGCTGGGCACGCTCTTAAGCCAGGTTATATTTGAACCCGTAGCCTGGGGCTTGCAGCTCCTGACCAGGTGGATTACTTAGTGATAATAGAAGAAAACCGCTATTTGCCGGCAAGGCAAATAGCGGTTTTCTTCTATTATGTCAACAGCTTCGTCTATATTGTCTACCACATTGCTGCCCTCCTCAAAAAATCATGGATCATTCCTGCCTAAAAGCGGCAGGAGCTTTGCATGCTATAACTCTGTAAATCAATAACATTTTCTCCTTTTATTTACTATATTGCAGAAACAAATAACTAAATAAATAGCGCCAGGACAACATTTAAGCTACTAATCGTAGAAATAATTGTCTATTTTGTTCGTAATTTGATTGAAATAAAATACCATAAATTGGAAGGTGAAGTTATCCATATATAGAATTGTATATATAAGGATTCCGATTAGATATTGAGGTGGCGCAGGTGAAAACAGTCATACTGGCCGGCGGTTTTGGCACCAGGATCAGTGAAGAATCGCATCTTAAACCAAAGCCCATGGTCGAGATCGGTGAAAAGCCAATTCTCTGGCACATTATGAAGATTTACTCATGTTATGGTTTTAATGACTTCATAATCTGCCTTGGATACAAGGGGTACTGCATTAAAGAGTATTTTGCCAACTATTCTTTACACGAATCTGATGTTACCTTTGATTTTACTAAAGTTGACAAAAAAATAGTTCACCAGAATGGTGCGGAACCATGGAGAGTGACCCTGGTTAACACAGGTATTGAAACAATGACCGGTGGCCGGGTGAAAAGAATAAAAGCTTATATCGGAGACGAAACGTTTTTGCTTACATATGGGGATGGTGTGGCCGATGTTGATATTTTACAGCTTATAGAATATCACAAAACACATGGCAAACTGGCTACTGTTACTTCTACGCAACCTGCTGGCCGGTTTGGCGTCTTAGGTCTGTCTGAGGACAACCATGTCAATGGTTTCAGCGAAAAGCCGGAAGGAGAAGGCGCCTGGATTAACTCTGGTTTTTTCGTTATGGAGCCCTGTGTATTTGATTATATAGAAGGAGATCAAACTATTTTAGAAAGAGAACCTTTAGAAAGACTTGCTATGGATGGCCAGTTGATGGCTTTTAAGCATACAGGTTTCTGGCAGCCTATGGACACCATGCGCGATAGAAACCTGCTTGAAAAATTGTGGCAAACAGGGAAAGCTCCCTGGAAAATATGGGAAGACAAAAAGATTGATCAGGAGTTGGTAAATGAGAAACGAAAAATTTTGGCAATCTAGAAAGGTGTTTGTCACCGGCCATACCGGGTTTAAAGGCGCCTGGCTGTGCCTGTGGCTGTATTACGCGGGAGCGTCCGTTACAGGCTATGCCCTGGGGCCGCCAACAACACCCAGCTTGTTTGCACAATGCCGCGTCGACAGGTTGATCGATTCGAGATTTGGTGATGTCCGTGACGCGGAATCTCTGACAAAGGTGATTTCCCTGGCCAAACCGGAAATAATTTTTCACCTGGCGGCCCAGTCCCTGGTGGGGGAATCATATTCAGTCCCCCGGGCGACTTATGAAGTTAACGTAATGGGTACGGTTAACCTTTTCGAGGCTGTCAGGAGAACCGGCAACACAAGAGCGGTTATTAATGTAACCAGCGACAAGTGCTATGAAAACAAGGAATGCCTCCGAGGTTACCGGGAAGATGATCCGCTAGGGGGGTATGACCCTTACTCCAGTAGTAAAGCTTGCTCTGAATTAATCAGTTCAGCTTACCGCAATTCTTTTTTTAACCCCCGCGATTATGAACTGCACGGTGTCGGAGCGGCTTCCGCCAGGGCGGGGAACGTTATCGGCGGGGGTGACTGGGCAAAAAACAGGCTGGTGCCCGACTGCATGAGGGCGCTGTTGTATAATGAGAGAGTTATTATCAGGAATCCCGGCGCTGTGCGGCCGTGGCAGCACGTGCTCGAACCCCTGGGCGGTTATATGACGCTGGCGGAAAAGCTTTGCGAAAACGGCCCCGCGTACGCTGAGGCGTGGAATTTTGGACCAACTGAAGACGACATGAAGCCGGTGGAATGGGTGGTCAGGCATATATGCGCTAGATGGGGACGCGGCGCTTCGTATGAAGTAAAGAGCAATATGGAGCTTCATGAAGCACGGTACCTGAAGTTGGATAGTTTGAAAGCCAGGACCAGGCTGAGCTGGAAGCCAAAATGGAGTTTGGAAAAAGCGATAGACCGTACTCTGCAATGGACATTCGGTTATGAAAAAAAAGAGGACATCAGGGAAGTATGTCTCCGGCAAATTAATGATTACGTCAATAACACAGTGGGTGAAAGATAGTGGAGCATTTAAATGAAAAAGAAGGCCTGAAAAAAGAAGTCATCTCTGCCGCAGTCAAATATTTTGAATTTAATAAGCGTGAGGAAAAAGCTTTTAAACCGGGCGATCGGATCCACTATGCGGGGCGGGTATTTGATGAAAATGAGATATGTTGCCTTATTGACGCCGCCCTGGAATTCTGGCTTACTGCCGGGGGTTACGCCAGGCAGTTTGAAAAAAAACTGGCGGAATACCTGGGAACCGGCTACTGCTCCTTGACCAATTCCGGTTCTTCCGCGAACTTGCTGGCTTTTATGGCCCTGACCTCACACCGGCTTGGCGACCGGGCGGTAAAAAGAGGAGACGAAGTGATTACGGTGGCGGCCGGTTTTCCAACCACGGTCGCTCCCGTAATCCAGTTTGGCGCTATTCCCGTTTTCGTGGACATAAGCCTGCCGTCCTGCGGTATCGACTGCTCCAGGCTGTCTGAAGCGTTAAGCGACAGGTCTAAAGCTGTCGTGCTTGCCCACACGCTGGGCAACCCATTCGACATAGAAAATGTAAAGGCTTTCTGCGATAGACATGGCTTATGGCTGATCGAGGATAACTGCGACGCCCTGGGCTCCCAATATTTTTACGCGGGGAGTGGCGCTGTACGGGAAGTTTCGGGCATCTCGGCACGTCCAGTTTTTACCCGCCCCACCATATTACCACGGGTGAAGGCGGGGCTGTCTGCACAAACAACCGGGAGCTCAAGCAGATTGTAGATTCGCATAGAGACTGGGGGCGTGACTGCTGGTGCCCTTCCGGGCATGACGACACCTGCCGCAAAAGATTCAAACAACAATTTGGAGATCTTCCTAAAGGCTATGACCACAAGTACGTTTATTCGCATTTCGGGTACAACCTCAAGATTACAGACCTGCAGGCCGCCATTGGTTGCGCGCAGTTAGACAAGCTCCAGGGTTTCATAGAAAAAAGAAACCGCAACTGGTCCATACTGCGCTCCGGTCTGGGCGGCACGGCGGACTGCTTTATTTTGCCGGAACCCACCGCGAACTCCATACCAAGCTGGTTTGGTTTTTTGCTTATAGTTAGAGACGATGCCGGTTTTACCAGGGACGAGATTGTTCGATACCTCGAAGAGAGCGGGATCCAGACCAGGATGTTATTTGCCGGTAACCTGATCCGGCAACCCTGCTTCGATGAAATGAGAAAAACAGGGCAAGGGTACAGGGTGGTCGGGGATTTGGAAAACACCGACCTGCTCATGCGCCGCGCTTTCTGGTTGGGGGTGTATCCAGGCATAACCGAAGAAATGGCCTGGTTCATGGTCAATAAAATTAAACAATTCATAAAACATGGAGTGTAAGCTGTATGCGCCTGAAAAAAACAAAAATACCCGGCTGCTATGAGATCACACCATACATATATAAAGACCACAGAGGTGTTTTTGTTAAGATTTTCAACCTTGACATTTTTTCACATTATGGACTGGAGACTTTTTATGCGGAAGAGTATTACTCCTGTTCAAACAGGAGAGTTTTAAGAGGACTGCATTTTCAGAACCCACCAAGGGAACATACCAAAATGGTTTATTGTACGGCGGGCGAGATATTTGACGTGGTAGTTGACTTAAGGATCCATTCTCCGGCGTACGGGCAATTTGAAAGTTTTCTTCTGAACGGTCAGGTCAGGAATACAGTCTATATTCCACCCGGTTGCGCCCACGGTTTTTATGTGTTTAGTGAATACGCGCTTGTTGTATATAAGGTTACAACAGTTTATTGTCCTGAAAATGACAGCGGTATCCGCTGGGATTCCGTGGATATACCCTGGCCTGATAAAAACCCGATCATATCTGACCGAGATAAGAATTTATCGCCCCTGGATGGTTTTAAAAACCTTTTTAATCATCTCTATAAATACTAAAGATTGAAAAATACTGTGGGAGGGAAGTGGTTTATTTGTTCTCGTTAGTTGATGCAGCGCCCGCGTTGTCAAATATTGCTGATGGCATAGAACCGTTTGTTTCCAGTATAGGGCTGACAGCAACTTTAATCCTGATTATTCTGCTTATAATCAAGGAGCTTGCGGCAGCGGCGCTGGAAAACCGGCCAGTCGCGGATTCTCCTGAGATCGTTCGAGTTTGCCGGGTGCTGAACATAGGTATCATCCCCTGTTTATTAACCTTTGGACTGGTGATATTTACCAGGGTTATCAGCGTACTTTAAATTTGTTTTGCAGGAAGTGAAATTATTGATGGGCCACAAAGTAACGATAGCCATCCCTACCTATAACAGGTCGACCTTGCTGCGCCAGGCCGTCGAGAGCGCACTAGGGCAGACATATCAGGACATCGAGGTCCTTGTGGCGGATAACTCGTCAACTGATAATACAGGCGATGTTCTTAAACAGTTTACAGACCACCGGGTCCGCTACTTCAGGCACAGTGAAAACAGAGGTTTTATAAATAACTTCAATTTTTGCCTGGAAAAGGCAGAAGGTGAATATTTTCTGTTGCTCTCTGACGACGACATCCTGGAGCAGGACACTATTAGATCGCTGCAGACGAAATTCCAAAGCGGCGCTGACGTAATGGCTTACTGCAGTTTGATATTTTTTAATGAAAATACAAAAACGAGAAAAATAGTGCAAAAAAATGCGCCGGAAGGTGAAGACGGGTTTGACTTTATAGTCAACCGTCTCGCGGACAGACGTGTGTGGGCGCCTTCCGCCGCATTATTCAGGACAAGCGTCCTCAGGTCAACCGGTGGGTATCCACCGACCGGCATCGCCACTGATTTAGCTTCGTGTTTAGCTGCCTGCATGAAAGGAACGGTCCGCTATGTGTCGCACCCGCTGGTATACTACCGGCTGCACGGAAACAACGTATCGCAGATTACCAAGTACAGTATTGCCTCTCATGATGATCTTATAAACTGGTCAAGCAAGCCTGGCAGTCCGGTATATGAACACCGCGACAGGATTTATCGTTATTGCGTACGGATTTTAAACCGCATGACCTATACCGCTGCCCAGGCAGGAAACCGGGAAGTATTTACTTTCGCGGCTGATATCCTGCGCCGGTTGTCGCCAGGTGTGGCGCAGGAGGCCAAGTTCAAGCTCTACAGTATGCCAAATATAAAATACGCGGTATCTTTTTTGTTCTACATAAAGGAAAGTCTTGCTTCAAGATTCCTTTCAGCCCGTTGAACCAGAGTAAAGTTTTGATAACCCTGAAGGAGCGGCGGGTAAATAATTATAAAAATCTCGATTTAAGAAGGTGGTGATCACTTTGAAACTTGAGATTAAAAACGAGCCTGTTTATGTTTTTCTAATATCCGCAGCCTTAACATGTACGATATTAATGGACGACAGAAGCTCTGTCAGGATGGCGCTGGGTCTGGTCTTCGTCCTGTTTCTGCCGGGGTACGCTCTGGTTGCCGCCATGTTCCCCAAAAAAGAGGATATGGACGGTATTGGGCGCCTTGCCCTTGGATTTGGACTCAGCATTGTGGTAGTCCCGATCTTAGGGTTCCTTCTGAATTACACCCCCTGGGGGATCCGGTCCTACCCCGTGCTGCTGACCTTCCTGACCTTCACGCTGGTGATGTCCGCGGTCGCCGTTTGCCGGAGGAAAAAAATACCTGACGGCATGCGTTTTAAAATACCACCTGTCAGTTTTAAGTGGCCGGGGTTAGCTAAGTTGGCATGGGTTGACCGGGCGCTCTTTCTGGCTCTTGCCGGCGCTGTTTTATTTACAACCGGGAGTATTTACCACGTTTCGGCCACACCGGTGACCGGAGAACAGTTTACCGAGTTTTATCTATTAAGCCCGGACGGTAAAGCAGAAAATTATCCCGCGGAGATAACCGCCGGAGCGGAAACCGGGGTCACCCTCGGGATAGTAAACAACGAATACAGGCCGGTTTCCTACAGCACTGAAATCCTTATTGACGGCAAGCCTGAGAAGAAGCTGTCGCCTGTTGAATTAAGCCAGGGGGAAAAATGGGAAAAGCGGGTGACTTTCAGCGCGCGGGTGCCGCAAAAAAATGTGAAGGTTGAGTTTTTACTATACCTGGACGGGGCGGTAACCCCTTACCGCGCGCTATACCTGTGGGTGAACGCGGTTTAAATAAATGCAGGCAAGGAGGCGGTATTTTGATTAATAAAGGCAATAAAAAAATAACGGTGCTGCTGTGCACGTTAAATGAAGAAAAAAACCTCCCTTATGTTTTGCCCCGCCTGCCCAAAGGCATAGACGAAATATTGATTGTTGACGGGGGGTCCACGGATAACACGGTAGAAGTCGCTAAAAAGCTGTGTCCCAGCGCCCGTGTGGTTTTCCAGCCGGGAAAAGGAAAAGGGGACGCCCTGCGTTACGGGATCAGGCGGGCCAGGGGAGATATTATCGTAATGTTTGATGCTGACGGTTCAATGGCGCCTGAAGAAATTCCCAGATTCGTCAAGCCGCTGCTGGAAGGTTATGATTTCGTCAAGGGTTCCCGTTTTCTGCCGGGCGGTGGGACCTCCGACATGACGAGGCACCGCATATTCGGCAACTGGGTATTCACCACGTTGACAAACATATTTCACAGGACCAAATATACCGATTTGTGTTACGGATACAATGCTTTCTGGAAAAAAGCTTTCAAAAAAGTCTTTTTTAAAGGCAATGGCTTTGAGGTGGAAACTGAAATTAACATAAAAATCAACAAGGCGGGCCTTAAGGTGATTGAGGTGCCGAGTTTCGAGACGGAGCGCATTAACGGCGAGGGCAAGCTCCATAGTTTAAAAGACGGATACCGGATATTAACCACAATTTTAAAAGAGATCGGAAAAGTCCCGGCAGAAAGCAGGCCTTTATCCCGGTGACAGTCACCCGCCGGAGCTACGGCGCGTGTATGAAAAAAATTAGTGTGGTCATGGTGATCTGATGAAGATATGTCTTATCGGTTCGTCCAAAGTATTTTTCAGCGGTATATCCGCCCATACGATTTTTCATGCCAACTCTTTCGCTGAATTAGGCCACGAGGTCTCCGTAATACTCCTGCGAAATTTGGCCCCCCGGTTCCTCTATCCCGGGAAAAATCGTCTCGGAGTGAATGACTGTGTTGTGGGATATAACGCAAATATTAAAGTATACAACGGCCTGGACTGGAACTCGCCCGGTTCATGGATCGGGGCAGTCAAATTTTTGCGGGCGGAAAGGCCTGATGCAGTCATAATGCTCTGGTGGACATCGTCGGTAATTCACATGCAGCTGCTGCTGGCGCTGGCGCTGCGGGCCGCCGGCAGGCCGCCGCTGATACTGGAAATGCACGAGGTCCTGGATCCCCACGAAGAAAAATTTGTGCCGCTGCGGTTGTATGCACGGCTTGGCGGGCGTTGCCTGATGAACCTCTGTCAAGCATAGGTGTTCTATTAAGGCCCCAAAATACCATTAACAACCAATAACAGCATTTAACCCCTGGAAAAACCCTTGGAGAAGATGTAGAAATTGCTCCCTGACAAGCAGGAATGGACCTCTATCAGCG
>JAQVXL010000122.1 GCA_028709235.1 Desulfotomaculaceae bacterium | reverse complement strand
CATCCCGAACACGGCAGTTAAGCTCTTCAGCGCCGATGGTACTTGGGACGTTGGTCCCTGGAAGAGTAGGACACCGCTAGAATAATTTTAAAAACCCTCCGGTTGTAAACAGCCGCAGGGTTTTTGTCATACTCCGAGGACATATCTCTTTCAATCAGGGACACTCCTCAGCGTGCAGAAATGCCAGTGAGTGAAAATAATTGTTAAAATAACGTGGATGGGTTATCATTTTGATTAAAGATAATCAGTTGCCGACCAGACGAGGTGAAGTATGGCCAAAAGGATCTTGATTGTGGATGATGAGGACAAAATCCGGGATTTGATCAATAAATACCTGGTAAATGAAGGTTTTGAAGTTATTGAGGCCTCAGACGGGTACCGGGCGCTGGACTTGGCGGATTCTGGAAAGCCGGATCTGATCGTGCTGGATTGGCTGCTGCCCGGTATAAGCGGCCTGGAGGTCTGCAGGCAGATCAGGCAAAAAAGTAGCATTCCCATTATTATGCTGACGGCCAGGACCGAAGAGATTGATAAGTTGCTCGGGCTGGAGCTTGGAGCAGATGATTACATTACAAAGCCCTTTAGCCTGAGAGAGCTGACGGCCAGAATACGGGTTGTGCTGCGCCGGGTTGAGCCCGGCGGGGAAGCAAAGATGAACTCAATTAAAATAAACGGCCTGGAAATAAACCTGGACCGGCATGAGGTCTGGTCAAACGGAAAAAACATTGCACTAACTCCCACGGAGTTTAAAATGCTGAACGTACTTGTCAGCAACCCTGGGAGAGTTTACAGTCGCTTACAGCTCCTTGACACCGTATTCGGTTATGCCTACGAAGGATATGAAAGGTCGATAGACACTCACATCAGCAACCTGCGTAAAAAGATTGAGCCGGATCCAGCCAATCCCCGTTATATATTGACAGTTTACGGTATAGGATACCGGTTCGGTGGTTAAACCCGACAGACACGGAGTGGTGGTAATGAGGCTTGGCGTAAAAATATCATTTTCAATGGTTGCCTTAGCTCTCCTGGCAACATTAATAGCCGCCTATTTGTCCGGTATTGCTATTCGCAGTTCCTTTGATTTGTACGTTGACAGGAACCTGTCATACCGGCTGGACCGGATCGGAGTGGCGCTGGCCGGGTACTACCTTGAAAATAAAGGATGGACAGGCGTCCAGGCTGTTTTTGACAGTCTTCAGCTTAAAGGTTCCGGCTACGGGTATCACGGAGGACAGGAGGGGGCCGGAAAAGGGCGCCGGTCCATGAGCGCTGAAATGATGATCGGGCCCGGCAGCGGTGATGTCCTGCTGCTGGATGCCGACGATATTGTAGTTGCTGCAACGGATGTTGCATTGCTTGGCCGTGCTGTTTCCGCATTCTCCATTGGGCAGAGCCTGCTCATTGAAGCAAACGGTGTAGCTGCAGGCAAATTAGTTGTAGTAAATCAACAAAAAGGATTCTTAGAGAACGAGTTTATCAGCTCACTGAACAAAGCAATTTTATGGGCGGCAGTTTTTGCTGCGATTGTAGCTTTAATACTGAGTATGTTTGTGTCAAAGCATTTAACCAGGCCTCTGGCGATGCTGACAACAGCGGCGGGCCGCCTGGCCGGGCGGGAGTTTGGTTGCAGGGTCCCAGTCGTAACCGGAGATGAAATCGGCGAACTGGCTCAATCCTTTAATTTTATGGCCGATAACATTGAAAGAAATGAAAGGCTGAGAAGAAACCTGATCGCGGATACAGCCCATGAATTAAGAACTCCTCTTTCTATCTTGCGGGGTAACCTGGAGTCATTGCAGGAAGGGATTATTAAACCATCTCCTGAAATAATAATCTCGCTGCATGATGAGGTTATGCGCATTTCAAGATTGGTAAATGAATTACAGGATTTAAGCTTGGCAGATGCCGGTGAACTTCGTCTTAACCGGCGCAGTGTTTCAGCAGATGAGTTGGTGGAAAAAGCAAGCCTGCTGTTTTCCAGTGAAGCAAAGCAGGAAAATGTCAATTTCCTGGTTGATGTCCAGCCCGGCATGCCCCAGATTTATGGCGATCCTGACCGGATTGTCCAGGTGATGCTAAACTTTTTGAAAAACGCTCTTTTTTATACGGAACCTGGCGGCATAGTAAAACTGTCCGCTTTTATTAAAGATGATCAGGGGATCTTTTCAGTTCAGGATACAGGCTTAGGAATGGCTCCGGAAGAAATGGCCCACGTTTTCGAAAGATTCTACCGTTCAGAGCAGTCACGGCATAGAGCCGGCGGCGGCACGGGACTTGGACTGGCCATCGCGAAAGGTATTGTCGAAGCGCATGACGGTGAAATTTGGGCGGAAAGTAAAGTGAACGAGGGAAGTAAGTTCTCTTTTAGTGTGCCTTTTTATCAAGCATAAAATGTCCACAAATTACCTGTTGCCAGGGCGCCGGATTTTTGATAGGATATCTTTTGTCGCCTCTTGGTGAAGTTTGCAGGCTAAAGAACAAAAGTTAATAACTAAAGTTCAGCGGGCAGTTGCTGCCGATGAAGGCAGAGGAAAGTCGAGACACGCACTTCCCTGGTTGTAAACACTAACAGGTTGCAACAAAAGGAAGTAGCACGGCGCCCGGCGCAAGCCGGGGCAGGGCGACCTGACGACGGCGAAAGGGACTCACTGTGAGTTGCGAGTAGCCATAAAGTGCCACAGAAACTATACCGCCGGGTGACCAGCGGGTGCAAGGGTAAACTCCGCTAGCGTGCAACCCAAATAGGCGGAAATGGGGAGGGGCACAAAATGTCTCCCACTCATGACCGCGGGTAGGGGCACCCCGCAAGGGGAAGGAAGCAAGTCTTCCTTAGATAGATGACTGCCAAAACAGAATCTCGCTTACGGCTGTACTTTAGTTAAATATTAAAATCCTGTTGTTAAAAACGGAGCAAAACTCAGTAAAAAATGAGTACAAATGGAATGGGAATTTTCCTTGCAAAAAGGGACGAAAATTGGACGAATGGTCCTTGACTTGGGAAAGCAATGGTGGTAGACTGTTAAAGTGTCCCGGGTGGGATAGGTATCCAGGTCTTTGAAAACTAAACAGTGGAATGGATGTAAGAAGAACACATGACTCGTCAAGTCTTAATGGAGACCTAAACGAGCAGTAAATTCCGAGCAAGCGAAAAAGATAGAGCTAGAGAAATTAAA
>JAQVXL010000121.1 GCA_028709235.1 Desulfotomaculaceae bacterium | reverse complement strand
TTCAAAGGAAGCAGGACTGTTTTCCTTAACAGTAATGGCGGCACCTTTTTGATCAGATCCGATATTTACTGACTTGGCCTTGCCAGCGGTCACATTTACTTTATCGTCATTGATCTTGGCAATAATCTGGCTCTCGCTGGCTTCTTCATATAAGACACCATCATTTAAAGTATACCAAACCGCTACTTTGGCAGTGATGCTGCCGGTTTTGTCAGAATCGATGTCCAGCTCGTAAGAACCCAATTCAATCGGGAAGGTTGGCTTCCAAGCTCTGTCAATGGTCATGGTATCGCTGTCATTGTCAGTGAAGGTAACTCCCTCCGGCAGAGTAATTTCAATCCACATAGTATCCGGAGTAGTAGGCATATATGTTGCGTTAAATTTGTTGTTGTCGGATATGGTAATCTCACCGGAGGTTTGTTCTTCATCAGCATCTACCCAGGTATAGCTGGAGTTGACATCAGTAAAATTGGTCGCTGCACTGGCAGTGCCTACGCCAACAAACATAGTAGCCAGCATAGCCAGAACCAGCAATAACGCGATTCTTTTGTTTCTAATCTTAATCAAGTAATTTTCCTCCTTTTAATAATTGCTGTTAGGTAATCAGGGGTTTATCCCTGCATGAGAGGTAATCATCTATCCAACGATAGATACCTTATATGCTCTCCTCTCCCCTCCTTTTTGCAGCCTCGGAGCCCGGTCGGGTTCCGGCCTTGCTAACCAGGGCCGTATGTAACGGATTTCTCTGGTCGACACTACTGTTAGACGCACATAACATGCAAAAAGTTCCCGCTCAGGCAAAAAAAAGTTTATCTCCCTGCTTTCATTGGTCGCTGGTCTTTTGTGGTTCATGCACCGTATTTAAGGAAATACCCACTCCCAGCAAGATCCAGAAGATGGCTCCCACATCGATGATTAAATCGTTAAACAGCCATTGTACGACGCAGGCGCAGAAGAACAGGAAAAGGGCCGTCGGGAAAAATAAAGCCTCACTGCGTTCAGCCTTCCAGAGGCGGCGGCCGGTGTGATAAAAATGCAGGCCAAATAGAACCAGCAGGGCTAGCAAAGCGGGTATACCTGAGCCATAAGCGATATCCACATACATATTATGGGGCTTGGTTACTAACATATTATAGCTGTTCATAGCCGCAATCATATTTATATCATTTTGGGGAAAATAATATGCCAGAGTACCCTGACCATAACCCAGTAAGGGCCGGGCCTGTATCAGCCGCCAAGTCTCCCCCCAGATATAAGCCCGTCCCGTACCCGCAGCCCAGCCGGGCTCAGGCAGGTCGAAATTGTCCTCCGGGGGAATGGTTGCGGTGGCCGCACAGGCTGTCAAAGGCCTAGCAGGAAGTAGGTTGGCCAGGGACGGGATTTGCTCCGGGAGCTGCTCATAACTCGTTTCAACCCCCTGCTTCATGATCCCCAGGGTCTCATCAGCAACTCTGGGATCGTAGGCATTCATCCCCATAAAAACACCCGCACACAGGAGAAGAGTTATCCCCCCGGCCAGCAGGGCTTGCCTTCGCTCTCGGCTGAGAAAGGCAGCTGCGACCAGAAGCGGCGTGATGATAAGCAGAGTAACAAAACCGCTGCTGGAGAGGGCGGCCAGAATTATCGCAAATGCAACCACCGCTGCCAGCATGTAAAAGCACCGCTGCCGCCAGCCGTTTTTCAGCAGCAGCCCGGCCGTGAAGTAGGCGCAAACAGCCGCTCCCCATCCACTGATGTAATTGGTATTGGCCAGGGTGGTTCGAAAATTTCCGGCAAGATATTTCTGCAGCTCCGGCGGGGCGATCAAGTTTTTCATAAATTGAAATTCGAGGATATCAATGCCCCTAAAATAAGTAAATAAAATTAAGGCATTCACCACAGTTATACCCAACAATACCACAGTAATACCCCGGTTGAACCAGGGTTTAAAAACGGTATTGGCCGCCGCCAGGCACAAGGCCAAGTTAGCCACCAACAGCAGAGATCCGGTTCCCTGATTGTATAGACCCATTAAGGTTAAACTCTTGTGGTCCGCTGTTAATGTGGAGAGCAGGACCAAGACCACCAGGAGCAGTAAAGGCAGGTTCAAATAGGATGCACGTATGGTGTAACGCTCCACCAGTATTTTGTGACTTAAAATGATCATCGCTGCTGCAGCTGCAACTATTACCATAATTAATTTATGATAAGAAAATAGGTCAGTATGCCAACCGGTATCCAGTATAGGTCCAACTATGCGCGGTGATGTGTAATTGATCATCCGTACTCTTATCAGAAAAGTTACTACCCCGGTCAGAATGATAAATAAAACGGCCAGGCAGCGATCATCCCTGCGGATACGATCAGGCTGGATAGTTATTTTCTTCTTTTTCCTTTTGCTCACGGTCTACCTCCTGCTCCTGAAATTTTTATCAATTTCGGCCAAATAATAATGAACCTCCTCAGTTACCACCGCATCTTCAGGGTATTTCAGACTTTCCCGCAGATAGAGCTCCGCCCGTTCATACTCTCCTAGTTTATAAAGGATCACCCCGTACCTTTGCAGATAACTCTGATCTCTCAATAAGGCCGGTCGAGTTTCCCGAGCCTGCTGCATATACTGGGCGGCAGCAGCATAATCGCCGCTTTGGCCCGCACAAAAACCCTCCATATATTGGATCTGGTAACTGGCCTGGCTATCTGCATCCAACCCCCTGAAAGTTTGCAGTGCCTGGGCATATTTCTGCTCCCCCATCATGGTGACCGCCTGCTGGTATTGGTCGTAATTGTCCCGATAGGCCCGGTCCTGCTCCCTGCCAATGCTAAAGGCTATCAATAAAGAAATCAGGGTCAGGCCCAGTACGGCGGCAAATATAAAATTGCGTATTTTACCTTCTAAAGGCAGGTTCAAATTTATTCACTCCTATTCAACCACCCCATGGGACGGTATAGTTTTGATGAAATCATGACTTGACTTTGTCTTCCACACCTTTGTCTTTTTTCCTCCTTTAGTTTAATCTAAACAGTATGCCTTTTGTTGTAAATTGTTGTTGCCGGGAGGGCGTGGTAAAATAGAGCATACCAATATATACTTAATAATAAAATCGTCAGAGCGGGAACTTTTTTTGCCGCTCCGGTGTCTAATAGTTAGCCTGGTAAATGCGCCGGGTTATTCAGGGAGTGTAATCGTTTGACATCTGTAAAAGACCTGATCGAAAAGGCCCAGCGCGGTGATCTGAGTGCTTTTGAGGAACTGGTGATTA